>CAXTRL010000061.1:0-13863 GCA_964246575.1 uncultured Armatimonadales bacterium | reverse complement strand
GCAAGCTGCCGCAGCTCGGCCACAAGCGAAGGCGCGTAGTAGTCCGCCAGCAGGAACACGGCGGTCGGCGCCTCGCGGCCCGAAAACAGCGCCTGCATCTGGTCTGGGTCCAGACGCCGCCCGCCGTCGCGCAGCAAAATCAAATTGCGCGGATTGAATTCCAGGCCGCTGTCACGGTGCGCCTGCTCGTAGCCGCGCAGCCGACCAGCAGCGGCTTCCGTCGTTTCCATCTGGGTCAGGTGCGCGATGCGGGTGTGGCCCTGCGCGATTAAATGCCGGGTGGCCTGGTACGCGCCGTCGAAGTTATCGGTGCCGGCAAAGTCAAGCTCGACGCCGGGGACGCGCCGGTCAATCGCCACTACCGGCATTTCCCGCTGCAAGCTTCGGATGAAGTCCACATTGGCCGGGCCGCCTTCGTGCCACAGCACCACCCCGGCGAACCCGCTATCGCGTGCGTAACGCAGGCATTCCGCTTCCTTTTCCGCTGCCTTTTGGTAGGTTTCGGCGTAGGTGTCCAGCATCAGCGGGTGATACTCCTGCGCCGCCAGCGTCTCATTAATGCCGTAAAAAATATCCGTAAACAGCGATCCGCCGAAGCGCCGTCCCAGCAGAACGCCTACTAAGTGCGACTGCGCTTCCGCTCCCGCCTGCCGGCTCGGCTTTCGAACCGGCGGCAAGGCGCGTGGCCGCGCCAGATAGCCAAGCTGCGCCGCTGCGGCCAGGACATTCAGGCGGGTGCCTTCGGACACGAAAATCCCGTTTTGCCGGTCATTCAGAACCGTAGAAACGACCGACTGCGAGACTTTCGCCAGCCCGGCGACATCTTTCAACGTAACCGACTTCAAGGACGGCATGGCGTACAAATACTTTCCGGTCGGCAGCATTGCGCGACTTTATATAAAGATTTCCTCAGTGTACCCACCCCTAAGATTTTTTGTCAAGTGTTCGGAGTCGCTCTGCTGAACGTGTCAGGATCCCAACGGCCACGACATGAAAGACGGCGGGTGTGCCGGGAGCAGCCATCTCGAACTTGACCGCTATTTTGTTCACCCCTTTTATTTTGTTCACCCCTTTGGCGGCGTAAGTCAGGTGAAATGTCGGAGCGTTTGGCGAAGCGTCGCTGTCAAACTCGACCAGACGCCCCGGCATAATTTTGGCCGCTGTGTACTGAATGACGTGACCGCCACTATCGGTGTAAGTGGCGTGCAGGCGTCCGTCGGAAGACGACGGGTAGATCAGCATCAGCACGTCCATTGCTGGGGCAGAATGTCCCTTCGTTGCGGGAAGAACCGTGTGGTCCCGTCTCACCAGGATGTGGCCGTTGAGATCAACTTTAATGGAAGATATGCCTTGGGATAGCCCCGCATCGGTATTCCCGCCGCCCGACCAGTTGCCGACAAGAAATTGAAGAGGGGCAAGCGGCGTGTCCGCCTGGGCAATGCTGCGGCTTGCGGCACAACCGATGGCAGTCAAGCAAAACAAAAACAGTTTTGTGTTCATCAGCGTCTCCTTGTTTCACATCAGCAAACTTATGTTTGCTTGCCTGCATTGTAACAAGAAAAATGGCAATTGTCAAGAAGCTTTCGCGATGGGGACCAGCGGGGAAGGCAGCTTGGCGTGGAGGCGGGCGAGCATTTGGCTGACGGTGACAAATTGAAAGCCTTGTGCCCGCAAACCATCGATGATGGCGGGAAGCGCGGCCACGGTGGCGGCAGTGTCTTGATGCAGCAAAATGATCGCGCCGGGGGCGGTGCGGTCCAAAACGCGCTCTTTGATGAAGTCCGCGTTTACGTCCTTGTCGTAGTCTTTCGCACCGACGGTCCAGGACACGACGACGTAGCCGAGCGCTTTGGTGACACCCAGCATTTTGTCGTTGTACTGGACGCCCGGCGGGCGCATCAGCGTGGTGTGCCGGCCGGTCGCGGCGTAGATGTCGGCGTCGCACAAGCGCAGCTCATTTGCGATCTCGTGCGGCTTCAAGGCGGGCAGGTCTTGGTGGTTATAAGTGTGGTTTCCCAGCTCAAAGCCGTCACGGGCCAGCAGGCGGGCAACTTGGGGGTACTGCTTGACACGCATCCCTACCAGAAAAAAGGTCGCCGGGACATGCTTTGCGGTTAAAATCGCCGCCACCTGCGGGCCGTAGGCGGGATCGGGGCCGTCATCAAAAGTTAATGCCACTTCCGGGACCGTGCTGTCGCCTTCCTGAAGCAGAGCGTTTTGGGCGTCGTAGTGGTCTCGTCCCTGCCAGTGCAGCACCCATTCGGCAGGGTCAAAGACTTTCCGCAAAGGCACCTTGCGGTGCGGGTCCAGCGCCCAGCCGGCCAGCGCCGCTCCTAGGATAAAAACAGCGGCCACAGCGGGGGCGATTTTCCGAAACCTTGCATTCATGCCGTTATTATACGCCATTATTCCAGGAGATTTAGCAGCCTGCCTGCAAAGACCGCTTGACGTAAGACAGGGAAACGACTATAATAGTGTCAACAAATAATCAGTAAAAGCGGCACAAGATGTTTTGTGCCGCTTTCAGACCTACTTTTCTAGCGCTGAGGTGACCATGTCTGCCGGGGAACAAGAAGCGCCCGGGTCAGAGGGACTTGGAAAAGCGTCTGATGCGCCGCAAATGTCTGACGAGCCGGTGTATGTCATCAGCATCGCCGCAAAGCTTGCGGGTTTGCCAAGCTGGACCCTGCGCGTTTTGGACAAAGAAGGCATCGTCCGCCCGAAGCGCACCGCTAAAGACCGGCGGCTGTATTCCGACCGGGACATCAGCCTGCTGGCCCGCATCCGCTACCTTTCCGAAGAGCGCGGCGTCAACATGAACGGCGTCAAGCTCATTTTAGAAATGGAAGGCGTTTTGCCCGACAACGCTGATTAAAATACAGATTTTTTGCTACTAGATTCTTGATAAAGGACATCCCCACTTTTGATTTATCCATCTGCCGATACTATTGAAGACCGCGTTAAGAGCCGCTACTCGCTGGTGGTCCTGTCCGCCAAGCGTGCCAAGCAGATCAAAGAAGGAGCGCCGATCCTGATTGACACGGACTCGACTAACCCGCTGACGATTGCGCTGGAAGAAATCGCCGCCGGCAAAGTCACCGCCATTGAAGTGGACGGCGATCTGGTGCCGCAGCCCGCCGCAGTCGCCCGGATTGATGGCGCTGAAACGGGCCGCGAGCATCCGGTTCCAGACACCGCCAGCAGCATCGCCAGTGAGTAACAATAGACTGCGTAAGGACACACTATGCCGAAATCAGTCGGAATTGATTTAGGAACGACAAACTCCGTCGTTGCCGCCATCGATGAAACGGGAGTTCCAGTCGTTATCACCCTGGCCGAAGGAAGCCGCCTTTGCCCCTCCGTTGTCGGTTTTTCCAAGACCGGCGAACGACTGATTGGGCAGCTTGCCAAGCGGCAGGCGGTCACGAACCCCGACCGGACCATCTCGTCCATCAAGCGCCAGATGGGAACCCGCTACCGGGTCGGTATTGATGCGACCGAATACTCGCCGGAAGAAATCTCCGGCATGATCCTCGCCAAGCTGCGCTCCGATGCCGAAGCGTTTTTAGGCGACGTCGTCACCGAAGCGGTCATCACCGTGCCGGCGTACTTTTCCAACGCCCAGCGCGAAGCAACCAAGCAAGCGGGGGTCATTGCCGGCATCAATGTCGTGCGGATCGTCAACGAGCCGACCGCCGCCGCGCTGGCTTACGGGCAGGACAAAAGCGGCGAGCAGACGGTGCTGGTTTGGGACCTCGGCGGCGGCACGTTCGACGTGTCTATTTTGGAGCTGGACAACGGCGTTTTTGAAGTCCGGGCGACTTCCGGCGACACCCATCTCGGCGGCGACGACTGGGACATCCGCATTATTGACTGGATGACCGCCGAGTTCAAAAAAGAAACCGGCATTGACCTGACCAAAGACCGCATGGCGATGCAGCGCCTCAAAGAAGCCGCCGAAAAAGCGAAAATCGAGCTGTCTACGCTGTTGACCGCTTCTATTAACCTGCCCTTCATTTCGTCCACCCCTGAAGGCCCCGCCCATTTGGAGCTGACCCTGACACGGGCGCAGCTTGAAGACATCACCCAAGACTTACTCGAGCGCATGGTCGGCCCGACCGAGCAGGCGATGAACGACGCGCGTTTGGAGCCGTCGGAAATCCAGCGCGTCCTGCTGGTCGGCGGCATGACCCGGATGCCGGTTGTCCAGGAGCGCGTCCGCTCCATGTTCGGCCAGGAACCGCACAAAGGCGTCAACCCTGATGAAATCGTCGCGATGGGCGCGGCAGTCCAAGCCGGTATTTTGACGGGTCAAGTGACCGACATCGTGCTGCTGGACGTTACCCCGCTTTCAATGGGTATTGAAACCCAGGGCGGCGTGTTCACCAAGCTGATTGAGCGCAATGCCACGATCCCCACATCCGCATCCCAGCTTTTTACCACTGCCGTGGACAACCAATCTGCCGTTGACATTCATGTGCTGCAAGGCGAACGCGATTTCGCCGTAGACAACAAAACGCTCGGCAAGTTCCAGCTCACGGGTCTCACCCAGGCTCCGCGCGGCATCACAAAGATTGAAGTCATTTTCGACATTGACCAGAACGGGATTGTTCATGTGTCGGCCAAAGACACGGCGACCGGCAACATGCAGAAAGTGACCATCACCGCTTCCAGCGGCCTCGGCACCAATGAAGTCGAGCGCATGGTGGTGGAAGCCGAGCAGTACCGCAAAGCCGACGAAAAGCGGCGCGAAGAGCAGGAAATCAAGAACAAGGCCGATCAGCAGATTTACACGGCCATGCGGATCGCCGCCGACGCCCGCGGCATCGTGGATGCGAGTTTGGTTGAAGCCGTCAACCAAGCCGCCGGTCACTTGACGGCTTCCGTCAACGCCTATGACACCGGCGGCGCTCGGCGCGGCATGGACGAGCTGAACACGACGCTGATGGCTTTAAGCAGCGCCTTGTATAACGCCAAAGACGCCAAGTCCTATTCCAACGGCAGTACGCCGCCTGTGCCTCCGCCCCCCGCCGCAGAAACCCCGCTGCCTGAAGACCTCGGCGAAGAAACTTCCGCCGCCGCGTTCCCCGATCCCGACGCCGAGTACCGCCTTGATATGGACTCAATGCTTCAGGAACCCGCCAAAGCCGGCGACAACGAGTTCCACGATGTTTAAAATTATCGCCTGAACGAACAGCAAAGAGCAGAACGAGAACGTAAACGTCCTCACGTGCGTCAGCGGGAAACCGGCTTTTAGGCCACAGCGTTTCGGATCAAGACCGCGTCCCGATGGGGAGGCAGCCCGAACATACGCGAGTATTCGCGGCTGAATTGGGACGAGCTTTCGTAGCCGACCTGCTGTCCGAGGATAACCGCTGGGTCAACGGTCAGTGCATGGAAGTTGCAGGCGACATTTCCCTTTAGCCAATCGGCATTTTCTTAGAGGAAGACAGTTTACACATGGCAGTAAAACACTTGGGCGGCTCTTTCGAGCTTGCACATGACTTGACACTCAGCCGCATGGGCTACGGCGCAATGCAGCTTGCCGGGCCGCACGTTTTTGGCCCGCCGGCTGACCGCGACGCCGCGCTCGCGGTGCTGCACGAAGTCGTTGCGCTCGGCATTACGCACATTGATACGAGCGACTTCTACGGCCCGCACGTCACCAACCAGATCATCAAAGAAGCGCTGCATCCCTACCCCACAGACTTGCGGATTGTTACCAAAGTCGGCTTCCGCCGCGACGGCGAAGGGAACTGGCTCCCTGCGTTTGCGCCCGGTGAGCTGCGGCAGGCGGTCCAGGACAACCTGCAAAACCTCGGATTGGACGCATTGGATGTGGTCAACCTGCGCGTCGGCGGGGTAGGCATGGCGACGTCCGGCTCGCTGGCAGAGCAATTTGCGGTGCTGGCGGACATGCAGCGGGAAGGACTCATTAAGCATTTGGGCGTCAGCAACGTCACCCCGGAACAGGTGGCCGAAGCTCAGTCCCTCGCGCCGGTGGTATGTGTCCAAAACCATTACAATGTCGCGCACCGCGCCGACGACGCTTTAATTGACGCCCTGGCCGCGCAGAACATCGCGTATGTGCCTTACTTTCCCCTCGGCGGCTTTTCGCCGCTCCAGTCGGATGCCTTGTCGGAAGTCGCCGCCGAGCTTCAGTCTACACCGATGGCGGTCGCCATTGCCTGGCTGCTGCATCGCTCTCCTAACATCCTGCTTATCCCCGGCACTTCTTCGGTGGCGCACCTGCGCGATAATGCGGCGGCTGCCGACCTGAAACTTTCAGCAGAAGTGTTAAAGAAATTGAACGGCATCAGCGCAGAGGCCAAATAGCATGTCACTACAGTGAAGCCTCGCATTCTGAGTCGTCCGCTTCTGAATCGCCTAATGGGGCTGAACTTCTTTCCGGGACTTTGCTGGTATAATCAATACCAGCAAAGTTTTTTTGAATTTTCAGAACGGTATCAGAAGAGTTTATGGCCAACAAACGTGATTATTATGAGGCGCTCGGCATTTCCCGCACCGCCAGCGTGACCGAAATCCGCTCGGCGTACCGCAAGCTGGCGGCCAAGTACCACCCCGACGTGAACCCCGGCGACCACACGGCGGAAGAAAAGTTCAAGGAAATCAACGAAGCGAACGAAATTTTGTCGGCGCCTGAAAAGCGCCAAATGTATGACCAGTACGGCCATGACGGCCCGCCGCAGGGTTTCGGCGGCATGGGAGAAGGCGGCTTCGGCGACATTTTTGATATGTTCTTCGGCGCAGGCGGGGGCGGGGGAGGACGCGGCGGGCAGGAACGCGCCCGCCAGCAGGCGACGCAGGGGAGTGACCTGCGTTATGACCTGGAAATCACGCTGGAAGAGGCTGCGTTCGGAGTTCCCAAGACCCTGCGCTTGTCGCGCCTGGAAGGCTGCGACGTCTGCCACGGCGCGGGCGCAAAAGCCGGCTCGACCCCGCAGACTTGCCCCACCTGCTCCGGTTCCGGCCAGGTGCGCCAGGTCCAGAACACCATTTTAGGCTCGTTTGCCACGGTCGCCCCCTGCGCCCGCTGCCGGGGCGAAGGCCGGATCATCTCGGACCCCTGCCCGGCCTGCCGGGGCCAGGGACGCACCCGCCAAACAAACGAGCGCATTGTGGATATTCCCGCCGGCGTCGACACCGGCACACGCCTGGTAGACCCGAACCAGGGCGACGCCGGAATACGCGGCGGGATGCGCGGCGATCTATACGTCCATATTTTCGTTCAGCCTCACGCCCAGTTCACCCGGCGCGGCATGGACGTGATCCATGAAGCTGCTGTGTCGTTCGCGCAGGCGACGCTCGGTGATACGTTTGAGGTTCCCGTCTTGGGCGGCACCGAGAAAATCACAGTCCCGGAAGGCACTCAGCCCGGCGCGACTTTTCGGCTGCGCGGCAAGGGCCTCCCGGACATCAGCTCCCGCACCGGCGAGCGGGGCGATCAGATCGTCTCGGTCAAGCTGAAGGTTCCGACCCGCTTGTCCGACGAACAGCGGCGGCTGGTCAAGGAGCTTGCGGCAGCATCCGGCGAGACCCTACACACTGATGAGCGCGGCTTCTTCGGCAAGCTCAAAGGCACGATGTCACAGAAGTAATCCTTCCTGAAAGGCTTTTATGCGCTGGGCCGAAATCCAAATTGATGCAGACGCAGGCGCCGTAGACGCTGTCGGCGCGGCCTTATATGCCGCCGGCTGCGGCGGGTTTGAGGTGCGCGAGACGGCAGCCCCGCCCGCTGTCGCCGGCTACCTGCCGGTGGATGACCGGCTGGAAGAACGGCTGGAACAGCTTGGAACGGCGCTGGAACGACTGCCGGAATACGGCGTCACCGGCGCGGGGACCGAGCTGACCTTGCGGTACGTTGAAGAAGCCGACTGGGCGACGGCCTGGAAAGCCTACTACAAGCCCATGCGGATTGGCAAGCGCCTGGTCGTGACCCCGCCCTGGGAGAGTCCGGAGCTTGATGCCTCTGACTTGCCGATTGTGGTTGATCCCGGCATGGCCTTCGGCACCGGCAGCCATCCCACTACCCAGCTTTGCCTTGTCGCGCTGGAAGAATATGTCAAGCCGGGTATCTCTGTTGCCGATGTCGGAACCGGCTCCGGCATTCTCGCCATTGCCGCCGCAAAACTTGGCGCATCTTCCGTTGCCGCCAGCGACAACGACCCGCTGGCCGTCACCATCGCCCGCGAGAACGCCGCCGTCAACGGCGTTTCGGTTCAAATCGCCGAAACGCTGCCGCCCGGTCCTTACGCTGTCGTTGTCGCCAACATCCTCGCCGACGTGATCATCGGCATGGCAGCCCTCCTTGCCGAATGGACTGCACCCGGCGGAACGCTCATCGCCTCCGGCATCATAGACACCCGCGAGGCGGACGTTCGCCAGGCCGTTGAAGCCGCCGGATTTAGGTCTAAGGACACCTGGCATCAAGGCGAATGGGTCGCGCTGGTTTTTGAGCGTCAGGCAGCATAACTGAGAACCTATGACACGTTTTTTTGTGAAGCCGGAGCAGATTGTCGGCGAGTTTGTGTATCTGGACGGCGATGATGCCCATCACCTGCGGGTGGTGCTGCACGCGCAGCCGGGGACGAAAATCGCGGTGCTGGACGGGTCCGGGCGGGAATGGCCGGCGGCGCTGACGGAACTGGGTAAAACAAAAGCGACGGCGCAGCTTCGGGAGCCGTTTACGCCGAACACGGAGCCGAATGTTCAGGTGACGGTGGCCCAGGCGCTGCCGAAAGTCGGCGAAAAGATGGAGCAGGTATGGCAGCGCTGTACGGAGATCGGCGTATCAGGCTTTATCGCTTACAGTTCGGAGCGCAGCTTGCCGCATTTGACGGGCGAGCGGCAGGAAAAGCGGCAAGGGCGCTGGTCGGCGATTGTCAAAACAGCGGCGGAGCAGGCGCACCGGACGATTTTGCCGAAACTAAGCATCGGCGGCGAGCTGCGGGATGTTCTGGCGTCAGCATCAGATTATGATCTCGCGCTGCTGGCCTATGAAGGCGAAACCGAGACGCTGCTGAAGCCGACACTTGCGGCGCAAACAGCACCGCCGAAGCGCATCTTGGTCATCATTGGGCCGGAAGGCGGGTTCAGCGACACGGAAATCAAGGCCGCCCGCAAAGCCGGCGTCCAGACCGTCTCGCTGGGGCCGCGCATTCTGCGAACGGAAACGGCGGCGCTGGTCATGGTCTCGCAGATATTGTTCGCGTTGGAATGAGAGGAAGCCCAGGATTGAAATCCTGGGCTGAAGGGCACTTCGCGCCGGCTGTCCTGCGGACAGAAAATTAGCGACGGTTGACGTTCTTTTGTCCACAGGACAACCAGCCGAAGGCTCTTCAGCCATGCAATTCATTGCGTGGTTTTTATTGCGTGGCGCCCACGGATTTCATCGCTGGAAATTGGAGAAAGACCGCTGTTTGTAGACATTCATAATCATATCTTGCCCGGCGTGGATGATGGGGCTTCCAGTGTGGAAGAAAGCCTGCAAATGGCGCGTCTTGCCGTGGCTTCGGGGACCGACACGCTGATTGCGACGCCGCACCGAGGCTGGTTTTTGCGTCAGCCGTCCCGCCCGGAGGTGATCCGGGCGCACGTGGCGGTCTTGCAGGAGTCGATCAACCGCGCCCAAATCCCCCTGACGGTTCTGCCGGGCCTGGAAATCAAGATGGGGCCGCGTGTTGCTGCCGACCTGCTGAACGGCGAGGCGGGAACATTGGGTGACGGGCAGTGGGCGCTGGTGGAGCCGCCGTTTGAGGGCATTCCGCCGACGGGCCTGGACACCCTCCAAAAAATTATCGATGCCGGGTACCGAGTTGTGCTGGCTCACCCGGAGCGCTGCGGGTCGGTTCAAGCGAGTCTTGCGTTTTTGGAAGCCGCTGCCGGGATCGGCGTCGCGTTCCAAATTACGAGCGGCAGCCTGCTCGGCCACTTCGGCCCGAAAGCGCAAGCGACTGCCGAAGCTATGCTCGTTCACGCCGCCGACTGGCCACTCGTGATTGCCTCTGACACGCATGATCTGTATGACCGCCCCCCCAGCCTGCTGGCCGACGCCCGCGACGCCGCCGCGTTTCTAGCAGGTGCCGAAGAAGCCCAAAACATGGTGGACAGGCGCCCTCGCGCCATGCTTCCCCTACCCTAACGCCTATGTTCCCATGCCTGAAATCTGCACTCAAGCGTTGACCGCATCTCCAGACACTTGTGCGAAGCTGAGCGAGCTTTTAATTGAAACTGTGGCGAATGGCGGCTCGGTCAGCTTCCTGCACCCCCTTATACCCGAAGCCGCAGAAAATTTTTGGAACGAAGCGCTCACGGCGGCAGACGCGGGCAAACGCATCGTTTTAGGGGCTTGGGACGGCGGCTTACTAGTGGGAACTGTGACTCTGCTTTTGGACTGCCCACCGAACCAGCCGCACCGGGCCGAAATCGCCAAGATGATGACCCGCCTCAGCCATCGCGGGCGCGGCATTGCGACCGCGCTGCTGCAAGCGGCAGAAGCTTTCGCGATAGAGCGCGGGCGGACGCTGCTTGTGCTGGATACGGCTTCTGACGGCGGCGCATCGGGCCTTTACGAACGCTCAGGCTTTACACTTGCCGGCGAAATCCCCGATTACGCCCTGAAACCGCACGGCGGACTGACCGGGACAAAAATCTACTGGAAGCAGATCGGCCCGCCCACCGCAGGCTTATAGCACCGGAAGATTGTACTTTCCTAATCTTCTTTTCCAGAATGTGCCAGTTCTTCAATGTAGGCGCGGAGCGTGCGTGGCTCACGGCCGAGAATAGCCCGCAGGATCAGAGCATTGCCGCCGGGGAAGCCGTAGCGATCGTAGTCTGCGTCCATAATCTTCAAGCCTTCGCGGAATGGCCCTTCCGGCAGATTCGCAGCCTGCGCCCAGGATTCAAATGGGATTTCACTGGCTTCAATGGGACGCCTCAAAGCATCGCTCATTAGCGCCGCGATTTCTACACGGTCAACCATGCCGGGAGCGCACAGCTCAAATGTGCCGTAGCTCAGGGTGTCTCCGGTGAAGGCCAGGGCAGCGGCTTCAGCAACGTCCCGGTAGTCCACATAGCTGAGTTTCACTAGCTTGGAGTAGGGTATGGAGAACTGCCCGCTTTTGAGGACCCCCGGCCAGCTTTCCGCAAGCGTCTGCATAAACATCGTCGGCTGCAAAACGGTGAAGTCCAGGCCCGACTCATACAGCGCTTCTTCAACCGGCCTTTTGCCTTCATGGTTCGTCATCTTGGAAATTGACGGGTGGATGACGCCGGAAAAGACGAACTTCAGCACACCGGCGGCTTTGGCGGCTTCCACCATGGCGACGCCCATATCCGCCTCATCCGAGGCGAAAGCCGGATTGATGTGAAAAACGCCGTCGACCCCTGCGGCGGCGGCGCGAAGGCTGACAGGATCGCGCAGGTTTCCAATAGCTGTTTCGGCGGCTCCCTGCCCCCGTGCCGCTTCCACTTTGCTTTCATCCTGCACCAGCGCCCGCACGACAGCGCCGCGCTTTATCAGCTCCGGCACTACCCAGCTCGCATACTTGCCGGTGGCCCCGACCATAAGCACTTTCATTTCTTTGCCTCACTGTTCTTGCTTTACTGTTCTTGCTTTGTAGGGCATTATAAACAGTTTACTAACAAACTAAACCGGCGAAAGCGAAGCAGCAAGTTTTCGGAGCAGGCGGCGAAAAGTCTGCACTTCATCCGGCGTAAAGTCCGCCAGTACCTCGCGAATAAGAGCTTCATGCTTTAGGTTCACTTCTGCGAACAGGATTTTCCCGGCTTCCGCAAGATACAGCCGGTTTGTCCGGTGATCTTCCGGGTCCGGGCGGCGCTCAATCCAATCAAGCGCTTCCATGCGGCTGACAACGCCGGTATTGTTTCCTTTCGTCACCCGCAGCCGCGCCGCCAGCTCCTGCTGCATGATGCCTTCCTGGCGGTGGAGGGTCGCCAGAACATCAAACTGTGGCCCGGACACCCCGTCGCGGCTGAAGGCCCGGTGCATTCGCTGCATGAACTTCGTGTTTGTTCGCACCATCTGTACGCAGGCTTCAAGCATGTCTTGATCGGCGATTGTTTGTTCTTCATTTTGCACACGCATGCTGGAGTCAAGCCCAAAAGACCGGCTACTGAAACATCATCGCAAAACATTCTCCGTAAATGTACGGTTTTTGCCCTGTTGTTCTCCATCCGTTCTGCCGATAAGCAGAGTATGGACACGATTTCCGCATTGTCACAGGCGCTTGATCTTGGCTCGGCCCGCTTGCAGGCCATTTCCAGCAACATTTCTAATGTCAACACGCCGGGGTTCAAGCGGCAGGACGCAACTTTTGCCGCTCTGCTGGATTCCGCTGAGAACGACGGCACCGCGCTTGCCCAGGCGACGCCGGACCCGCGTGATCTCACGCTGGCCGATGATCCGGGCCAAACAGGCCACCCGACGCTGACGACCCAGCAGAACGGCGCGATGCGTCCTGACGGCAACAACATTGACATTGACGCCGAAACCAGCCGCATGGCCGCCGCACAGATCTACTACGAAGGCTCCGCGCAGCTTTTGTCGGGCCAGTTCAGCGCTTTGAAGTATGTAATCGCAGGAGGAAAGTAACCGATGGGCTATATGGACACACTTGCGGTCAGCGCGTCCGGCATGACCGCCGAGCGGCTGCGGATGGATGTGGTCGCCAACAACTTGGCGAACGTCAACACGACCCGCACGCCCGGCGGCGGCCCGTTCCGCCGCCAGCAAGTGGCGCTTGCGCCTGCGGGAACATCGTTCGGCGAAACGCTGGCGGGTCTTTCGTCTGCCGACAGCGACAGCGGCGAAGATGGCGGGGGCGATAAGGCCGGCGGCGTTCAAGTGTCCGGCATTGTTCCCGATATGCGCCCGTTCAAGCGCGTCTACGAGCCGGGCCACCCGGACGCCGACCCTCAAGGCTACGTCAGCCTGCCTAATGTTGATACTGTGACCGAAATGGTAGATATGATGAGCGCGACCCGCGCCTACGAAGCCAACGTCTCCGCCGTCGGCGCCGTCAAGTCTATGGCCATGAAAGCGCTGGAAATCGGTCGCGCCTAGCCACTTTTTTGCTCCACTCTTATCATCTTCCCGTAGGGGTAGGGCTTGCCCCTACCCTTTTTGCTTGCCCCGACAAGAGCAATTTCCCCTCGTAAAAAAACCTGTTAATCGCTCGGAAGACTGTGGAACAATTCGCATGTCTCACTTTTAGCCTTTTCACTTTTCGCATTCAAGGGGAACCCACTATGACAATTTCTTCATTGCCGGCCTCTATGACAACAGGGTTGTTTGCGCCCGCGCAAACATCCGACGCTTCCGACACACTCCCCGAGGCAAGCACTTCTGCCGGGCCGTCGTTTGGCCAGATGCTGCAAAGTGCCCTGGGACAAGTCAGCGGGCTTCAGGACCATGCGGGCCAGATGACGACGGCGTTCGCCCAGGGCAAGACCGGCGACATCCACAGCGTCATGATCGCCTCCGAGCAGGCGACGATGGCGTTGCAGCTCACGACGCAAATCCGCAACAAGGCTGTAGACGCTTACCAAGAAGTCATGCGGATGAGTATGTAGTGAAAGCATCGGCAGGATCAGACGGAAGGGCGTAAGCGTTGGCAGTATTTTCGACTCTTTGGGACAATCTGCGTGGCTGGTGGCAGACGGCAACCCCGGTCACCCGTGCGATGGCGACCGGCATGATGCTGATGCTGGTGATCGGACTCTGCGTCGCCGGGTCGCTTGCGACCAGCCCCGACTACCAGGCCATCTACCACGGGGTCAGCGGCAAGGACGCGGCGGCGATGGAAACCGTGCTGCACGGAC
>CAXTRL010000060.1:0-13964 GCA_964246575.1 uncultured Armatimonadales bacterium | reverse complement strand
GACATTTCCGTTCTGGTCCACGCACCGGGCCGTGGTCGTTGAGTGGGAGCAGCCTGCCAGCGCCACCGCCGAGACTGCGGCGGCAGCGAGCAGCGTAGTCATCACCTTCCGCGAACGGCGCGGCATTGTTTGCCTTCCAGCCGTTTGCTTTCTGTTATTCTCCTCGATCTCATTTGGCATTTTACTTGAAGGCTCCCTTTTGTAATTGTGACCCCGCAGCCCGAAAAAAGTTGCGGCTGGAAAAGTTGCGGCTAGAGACGAAACAGTTCTCGCGCATTGTCTGAGAAAATCGCCTGCCGCTGTTCTTCGGGGACAATTATTTCCACAAAGCGGCGGTAGCTCGTCATCGGAGCGAGCGGCCAATCCGACCCATACAAAAAGCGGTCCGGGCGCTCCGAATAATCCATTGCATCTTTGACGTTTTGCGCCACTTTCGCCAGCGTCCCGCGCTGGGACATTTCCTCAAAGTAAGACTCATCGCCAACCAGCAGCCCGGACAGGTCCGCCCAAACATTGGCGTTCTTGTAAACAACTTCCGCAGCGTCAACCAGCCACGGGTTGCCGCAGTGCGCCATCACGAAATTGACATCTGGAAAGTCCACGGCGGCTTCATCCACCAGCAGGGGATGAGCGTATTTCACTTTGGCGCGGGTGGAATAAGTATCGCCCGTATGAAAGATGAACGGCACTTCGTACCGAGCGGCCAGTTCATAGTACGGCGCGTAGCTGGGACTGTCCGGGCCAAAGTAAAGGTAGCCTGAGTAGCCTTTCAAGGCTTTGACTTTGCCCGCTTTGAGTTCGTCCTCCACGCACCGCAGGTGATCAGTATCCGTCCGGGCGGGATCGGCCACGCCGACGGCATGGACGCCTGGCACAAACTGGGCGATTTGCAGCGTTGAGCTTATTCCCAGCGGATCATCGGGGGACACGGCAATCGTTCCCATCGCCAGCACCTGCTGCATTCCGCTTTCCTGCATCTGCTGGGTCAGCAGGGCCGCGACATCTTCAGGCGCTCGGTCCAGGTGGGACTGATCCGTTTTGGAGCCTGGCAGCTTGGAGTTGACCAGGTGAATGTGCATGTCGATCATCGCTGGTTTTTACTCACTTTGTAGAAATAAGTCGTCTGCCACCGCCTAGAAAGCGTTCCCGTACCGGAAGCCTTTCTGTGTGCTGGAACGGGCGGGTAGTTCTGCATTGCAGGAACTTAGTATGACATGTAAGTTCTTTAATTGAAGCCGCATCACACAGAAAGCAGCAGGAAGTCAGCAAGAACTTGCGCCTGCCTACTTTCAAGCGAAAGGTTGAAAGTAAAATCAGTTCGACAAAAATTCGCGAGCGCCCTTGCACGCGAACCGACCAACAGGCGTGTGCTTTGGGAAACAAGCAGATCACACTCAAATTACGTGGCATATCAGGAGGCGACCTGCGATAAGGTATACTTCGTGACGAACGGGTTTTTTTTATGGAGTATAACGAAGCGCTGGCGTATTTGGATGGGCGGCTGCGGCTTGGAGTGAAGCTTGGAAACGAGCGCTTTCAAGCCCTGCTGCACCGGCTGGGAGACCCGCAGGAAGATCTGCGCGTCATGCATATTGCGGGAACAAAAGGCAAAGGCTCCACGGCGGCGATGGCGGCCAGCGTTTTGCAGGCCGCCGGCTATCAAGTCGGAATGTACTTGTCGCCGTATGTCTATGATGTCCGTGAGCGTATCCAAATCAACGGCGTAATGATCCCGCGTGCAGATTTTGCCCGCTGGGTGACGCAAATCCAGCCGCATATTGAAGCGCTGGAACGAACGGAGCTTGGGCCGACCACGGAGTTTGAGCTGAAGACCGCCGTCGGCCTCTGCTTTTTTGCCGAGCAGGCAGTAGACTATGCCGTGCTGGAAGTCGGGCTGGGCGGGCGGCTGGACGCCACTAATGTCGTTGCCCGGCCTCTGGTCACGGTGATTACCAACATCGGCCTGGACCATACCGAGCTGCTGGGGCATACGCTGGCCGCGATTGCAGGCGAAAAAGCGGGCATCGTAAAGCCCGGCGTTCCCTGCGTGACAGGCGTTCCCAAAGGCGGCGAAGCTTGGGAAGTCATTGAGCGGGTTTGCGCCGAGCGGGACGCCCCGCTGCTGCCGGTGACCGCACCCACGCGGGCCGCACGCGGCCTGACACTGAAAACGCCGCGCCGAACGCTGCCGGACCTTACGCTGCGCCTGCGGGGCGCGTTTCAGGAGATGAACGCGGCGGCGGCATTGACCGCGCTTGATGCGATTACCGAACCACGCGGCCCCCAATTCAGCGATGACGCCGCCCGGCTGGGGCTGGAAACCGCCTGGGTTCCGGGGCGGCTGGAACAAGTGCGGGAGCATCCCGCAGTGGTGCTGGATGTCGCGCACAATGAAATCGCTGCGGAAGCGCTGGCGTCCGCCCTGCGGGAGCAGCACGGCGCGGGGGCTAGGCGGCTGACGCTGGTGGTGGGCCTGTCCCGCACCCATGACCCGGAGCAGTTTCTGGGGCCGCTGGCAGCCCTGCATCCTGTCCGGCTGCTTGCCACGCAGCCGGCGTTCCGCCCCCGCCCCGCGTCCGATGTCGCCGACGCCGCCCGGCATTTTGGCTTTGCCAATGTCGAAGTGGTGCCTGGCAGTGTCACGGACGCGGTTCGCTTGGCTTTAGCAGGGGCCGGGGCAGACGATTTGATCTGCGTCACCGGCTCATTTTACACTGTCGGCGACCTGCCGCCCGATTTCTGGTCCTAGATCAAGTTCTGGATTGTCACTTCGCCAGCGCTTTTTGGATTGCTGCGGTCAGTTCCGGGCCGCGCACATCCACGGCGGCGATCTGGCCGTTGCGCCCAATCAGCAGGCCGAACGGAATGGATTGAACGCCGTACTCGTGCGGGACGGCGCTGCTCCAGCCTGCGCCGTCGAAAACCTGACGCCAGGGCATTTTGTTTTGAGCAATAAACGCCGTCAAGGCCGGGCGGCTCTGATCCAGCGAAATGCCGACCACATCGAACCCCTGGGCATGGTATTTGTTGTACGCGGCGATGACGTTCGGCATTTCCCCCACGCACGGCCCGCACCAAGTCGCCCAAAAGTCCATCAGCACCACTTTCCCTTTGTACTGCGCCAGCGACAGCGGGTGGCCCTGCAAGTCATGTGCTGTCACTGGGAACGGCTCTGCGCCCGGCACGAGGCGCGGGTCGTGCATTGGCGGCTGCGGCTGCTGCGCGGCGGCTTTGATCTTTGTGACGCCGGGCGGGGGCGTAAACTTGAAGCTGGCAGCGGTCAGCACCGGGTTTGCGTGGAGGTTGGTGACGGTTTCCGTGACCGTGAACGTCTGCGGCGTACCGTGGTTAGTCAAACTGGCGTTCTCCGTCAAGCGCCGCAGCAGGTGGTCGGTCTTGCCGATGTCAAAGGTGAACGTCGCCTTGCTGCCGTCCGGCGCGGGCAAAAGCACCGTGACGGTATCCACCGCAACGCCGCCGACAACAGACGGAACGGAAGACAGGCTGGTAACGCTTGCGGAGATATTAGGCTGGGCCAGCAGCTCATTGAGCGCCGCTGGATTGCCAAGAATACGGGGCAGCAGCGCACGGGCTTGGTTGAGTATCAGCGGAATTGTCTGTGCGCCGGCTGGGACCGGCTGGACACGGTACTGCTTGGTCTGCACGACATAGAGCGTCAGCGTTTTGCCATCCGAGTAAAATTGAACAATCGGGCCGGTCGGGCCGGAAACTGCGGCTTTAGCGTAGCCCGGCTTCTTGTACGCCAGCTTGATTGTTTGAGTGCTGTTCGCGCCTGCCTGAGAGCCGGTGGAAACCAGGGTGATGGTAGCGTAAAGCGCCGAAAGCGCCTCATGCGCGGCAACGGCCTGGCTGAAGAGTGTCGCGACCTGCGGGTCAACGGTGGCGGCACCGGCAGGCGGAACAGCCGAAACAGCGGGCGGCACAGCTTGAGGCACAAGCGGCGCAGCCGGAGGTGCAGCCGACGGGGGAGTCACGGAAACGGGCGGCGCGGGCGGTTGGGGAGCCTGCGCGGCGGCGGAACCCGCCATCAGCATCAGCCCAGCGAGAGCAGCCTGCGGCGAAGGGGAAAAGCGAAGCATAACAGTTTCCTTTAATGTGAGGCGATGAAAAGCCCGGCACAGCGTGTGCCGGGCTTGAAAAGTTACTTGTGGCCGGTGCGCGGAAAGCGGACCTGGCCGGCATGGCCGGACGTCGGCTTGCTGGAACCGCGCCCGCCGGCGGCGTTGAGGTTTGTGCTTGGGCCGGCGCCGGACTTTTTGCCTTTGGCCTGCGCCCGGCGGTCAGCCCGATTCAGCGCGGGAGTTTCCGTCCCGTTCGCGGGGGCTGTATCCGGCTGGGCCTGGACTTCTTCGGTGAGGCTCGGTTCGCCGGTTCCGCTGCCGCCGGTTTGCTGCTGTTCCATGATCATTTTTTCCCTTCGCGTTGTCAATTAAGAGGATATGTTTTTAGTATACCCCGCCAGCGCTTCCAGGCGCGGCACGGCGTAGCGCAGCAAAGTTTCCATGTTGATCACGTCTTCTTTGTTGTACGCCAGCAGCAGGCGCAGGGCATCGTCCGAACCCCGCCCGCCTTTGCGGTACGCCCGCCACAAGCGCACGGCGTCCATGTCGCTCAGGCCGTCGGCTTCCGGGACGCGGGAGATATGGAGCTGCTGCTCGATCTTTTTCAGTCCGCCCGTGTGGCCGAGGCGCTTCAGCAGGGGACAGAGATCGATGTGAAAGCGGTCGGCGAACACGGACTCCAGCACCGGAAAGCGGCGCTTCAAGAACGGCAAATCAAAGCCGGTGCCGAAGAACGTCACAAAGCCGTCATAGTCCTGGCTTTCGTAGGCAAACTGAGCCAGGTTTTGGCCCTTGATATAGGAGTGCATCTCAAAGCCGTCATACAAGCCAATCAGCGTAATCGATTCGCTGCTCATGCCGCCGTTGGTTTCAATGTCCAAGTAGCCGATTTTGGGGAACTGGGACGCCGCTCGCCAATGTTCGCGCTTCGGCAGATTGTGTGCGAAAAAATCCGTGCGTCCTTCTTCCAGCGCCGCGACGCTATCTTCAATCGTTTGGTGCAGGGCGATTTTGTGGCGCGGCGGCAGGCGCAGCCCGGATGCCTGCTCCTGATAATCGTCCCAGGAATGGACACCCTGCGCCCAAAGCGACTGCTCCGTCGCCGGGCCGACGCCGGGCGCATGAATGAATGTGGCGGTGAGCATAAGTGATGAATGAGAAAAAAGCGTCCCCCTGCCCCATCTAACGGTGGTGGGGCTAGGGGGACGCTTTACTGTCCCGCCCCGGCCACCGTCAGGTCATTTTCCAGCGTGTAGCCGGGATGCTTCTTTAGGGCAACCTGGGCATCTTCCGTGGCCCGCTGCTTCATAGATGCATCAGAAACATGGCCGGTCAGCGTAATCTTTTGCGGCCCGGCGTTGACGTCAATCAAGTTGCTGGACTGGGACAAGACGGGGTCGCGGATAATGGCGGTCTTGACCGCGGGCCGAACGACCGTATTGGCTTCCGCGTTTTGGGGAACTGTTGCAACAGCTTGGCCCGCCTGCTGCGCGTCCGTCTTTACGGCCTGACCGGCTTGGTCTGCCGCCTGCTGGGTTTTTGCCGTGTCGTTTGCGGCGTCCTGCTTGGCTCCGCTCAGTGTGTTGCCGCATCCGCTCAGCGACGCCGCTGCGGCCAGCGCCAGCGCTGCGGCCATTAATTTGTTCATGTGGTCTCCTTCTGGGGGCGCTATGCCCCAATCACCGTCTTCCTATCACTGTTTCTCCGAACCGTTCCATTTCTTCCAACTGCGGGCTGAATTGCAGCAGCAGCAAGTTTACCCCAACCGCTTCAAACGCCGCAATGCGCTCTTGAATTTGGTCCGGCGTGCCGACCAGACCGGAACGCAGGCCGCGATTGGAGACCGAGTAATCTTCCAGCGACACTTGCTGCTCGAGCTGCGTTCCCGAAAGCCACTGCTGGTAGTTGTCGTACCCCGCCGCGCTCTGCTTGACGTCGGTGATGCGCCGCCGCTCGGCTTCGGCGTCTTCGGCGGTGTCCCGAACAATCGCGTAGCCCGCGACGCCGAACGTCATCGGCGGCAGGCCCAGCCGCTCGCGCCGGGCCGACAAGTCTTTGATCTTTTCCCCCACCCGCTCCGGCGGATCGCCGTGCATGACATACGCATCGCACGTCCGGGCAATCAGCTCTTTCGCCGCTTCCGATTCGCCCCCGGCGTACAGCGTCGGGCGCGGCTTGGACACAGGTTTCGGCGACAGCACCGCGTCCTGAACTTGGTAAAGCGGCCCGATATGTGTAAAGCGCGGCTGCGTCCAAAGGCCGTTCACCACGTCCAGCCATTCTTCGGTGCGGGCATAACGGTTGTCATGCTGGTCGAACGTGACCCCGTACTGCCTGGCTTCTTCGGCCCACCACGACGACACCACGTTCAGCGACAGCCTGCCGTTGCTGATATTGTCAATGTTCGCCGCCTGCTTGGCGAGAAGCGCCGGGGCATGGTAGGCGGGCCGGACCGCGACCATTAGCTCTAAAGTGTTCGTCACCGCCGCCAGCGCCGCCGCCGTAGACCACGCATCCAGGCACGGCGCATCCGTGCCTTTGATGTCGTTCAGATTGAGTTCGGCTACCAGCGTCAGGTCAAACCCGATCTGCTCCGAGCGCACCGCAAGCCTTTTGGCATAATCCCAAGAAGCGTCCATCCCTTCATCATCCACATTCCGCAGCCACCCGCCAAACACCGGCAGCCAGTATCCATAACGCATCAAGTTACTGTCCTTCTTGTCGTCAGTCATTGAGAACCATGTGTTGAAACACACGGCTATATGGCGCAGACGCCACAAAATACCCGCTTCTGCACTGGCAGACCCGGAGGGCGCGGGGTTAGGTAAAGACTAAAATCTGAGTGCCGCGAAGCGGTACTTCGTGGCGTCTGCGCCGTTTAGCCGTGCCATTTATGGCATGGCATCTTGACTTTGCTGAGGTTTTACTATACCATAGAAGCCATACCGCTCAGGATTACAAGGAAAAGTCATGTCACCTGTTATCAAGGCCGTCCTCGCCGCTTGCCTCGTCTTCGGGCCGCCGATTTCAGCCCATGCTCAGCCTCGACCTATCCGAAAACTTCCGCCGGTCCATCGCGCTCCGGTGGGCGTGGCAGGCTTCGGCGGCAACGGCATCACGACTCGAAAAGTCTTCCTCTGGCGGCAGCCCGCCAAGATCGAGCCGCACCTGCGGGAAGTGCCGAATGGCAGACCTGTCGAAGTCGTTGGCTCTCAAGCCGGCTTCTACGCGGTTATTATGCACGATGGCCTGCGCGGCTGGCTGCCCGAAGACGCAGTGCGGCCTCGGTAACCAGTATCTTCCAGCTAATCTGCCGTCTGCCTTATCACGACGAGCGGCATTAAATGCTGCGTTCCAAATAATCCGCCAGCCGCGCGAATGGGTCGAAGCCGATGACGCGGGGGGCGTCGGCGACGAAGTTTGAGAGGGCGTTGATGTCGTAGTAGACCAGCGTGCCGTCGCGGTCGTCAATCATGTATTCGATGCCGCCAACATCAATTCCTGCGTTCTGCATGATACGCTCGACGGCAGCGATGACTTCGGCAGGCGGCGTATAACCTTCGACGCGCAGGCCGTTTTGGGGGGCGTCGGCGGCGGCGGCTTCGCTGCGGGCCAGATGGGCGCCGTCTACGGTCTGGCAGATGTCGGCGGGGCAAAGGTTGAAGCTGTTGCCGGAAGTGTAGACATGGATGGCGTAGAGGTACTTGCCGCCGAGCGTTTCCACCCGCGTGATGCGCCCGTCACGGGCCGGGACAAACTCCTGCACCAGCGCGGTCTTGTCAATGCCCAGATCAATGGAACCAGCTTCGGCGGCGGACACCAGTTCTTCCCGACTGTCATAGCGCACAACGCCTGCGCCGGAGCCGCCGATGTTGGCTTTGACGACGACGGGAAACCGCAGGCCGTCCGACGCGGCAGGAGCAGCTTTCGGGTCGCCGATGACACGGGCTTTCGGGTAAGCCAGCCCCAGCGACTGTAACTGCGTAAGCTGCAAAGCTTTGGAAGTCTCGGTCGTGAATGCTTTGGTGCCGTTCAGCACCCGCGTCCCCATCTGCTCCAAATGCGCGAGATAACTCAGGGTGTAGAAGATGCCGGGATGGTCCGAGCGCAGGTACGCCGACGGACTCATGCGGTTGAACAGGACGCTGTATTTCTGCCCCGTCTGGCTGGGGTCATAGAAGTGCCGCCGGGCGTCAATCTTGACGTAATTCGTGCCGCGCCGGTCCAGCTCGGCAAACAGAGGCTTGAACCAGTCGGGATGCTCGTAGTAAATGGCGATAGGTGAGGGCATAGATAGGACTTTCCAGAAGATAACACGTCAAGATGCGTGGGATTGAAATCCTACGCTGTATGCCTGCGGCATTACTTCGTATGGGCGAAGCGCCCACTGTCCGCCTTCGCGGACAAGGAGCAGGACAAGACCGGAGGCGTTATCTTATTCTTCGTCCGCGAAGGCGGACGGTAAGCGTCTGCGCCACACAGCGTAGGAATTTATTCCCACGCATCCCAGCCCACGCTTTTCTGATTACCGGCAACGCAGGAACCCGCCCCGTCTACGCCGAACTAACACGGCATGACAGACAACAATCTTTTCAAGGACGCCGTTGCGGCGGCGATTGAACGCATTTTACCCGAGATTATCCAAACGCGCCATCACCTGCACCAAAACCCGGAACTTAGCGGTGCGGAAGCTGAGACAAGTGCGTGTGTCGCCGAGCGGTTGCGGGCTTGGGGCGTGGACGATGTGCAGACGGAACTCGCCGGGCATGGAGTGACGGGTGTACTTCGGGGCAAAGACGACAGGCCGATGCTGGCATTACGAGCGGACATGGACGCGCTGCCGATTCAAGAAGCAAGCGGTTTGGATTACGCTTCCTGCCATGCCGGCGTTATGCACGCCTGCGGGCATGATGGCCACACGGCGACGCTGCTTGGTACGGCGCAGGTGCTGTCCGAGCTGCGCGAGCATCTGCCCGGCCCGGTCAAGTTCATCTTTCAGCCTGCCGAAGAAACCGTCGGCGGAGCGGACAGCATGGTCGCGGCAGGGGTCTTAGACGGCGTGGAAGCGATTGTGGCCCTGCATGGCTGGCCGAACTTGGAAATCGGGCAGATCGGCTACCGGCCTGGCCCAATGATGGCAAGCGCGGACCGCTTTGACCTGACCATTAAAGGCAAAGGCGGCCATGCAGCGTACCCGCACACGACCGTAGACCCGATTGTCATCGGCAGCCAGATTGTTGGGGCGTGGCAGACGCTGGCGTCGCGCGAAGTCTCGCCGCTCGACTCCGTGGTCGTCACCGTCACCCAGTTCCAGGCGGGGAACGCTTACAACGTCATCCCAAGCACCGCCGACCTGCGCGGGACCGTGCGCTGCCTCTCGAACAGTGTTCGGGACGAAATACCTGCCCAAATGGAGCGGATCGCGGCGGGCATCTGCGCGGCGTTCCAGGCTGATTACGAGTTCGCGTATGACTTCGGCCCGCCGGTGGTCGTCAACGACCCCACTCTCACGTCGTTAGTGCAGGCCGTCGGCGCGGACGTTCTTGGTCCCGCCGGCGTCAACTTTTTGGAGACGCCAACCATGGGCGCGGAAGACTTTGCGTATTATCTGCTGCAAATCCCCGGCGTCATGTTCCGACTCGGCGTCGGCACCGACATGACCGCCCTGCACACGCCGACCTACAACTTTTCCGATGGCGCACTGCCTTACGGCATGGCAATGCTGTCCAATCTCGCCTTGCGGTACGGCGCATGACCAGCTTCGTTGGTTTGTTATTTGATCTCGACGACACGCTCTACAGCCGCCGCGCCGCATTCGCTTCCTGGCTGGACGCTTACCTGCACGGCACATTAGGACTGACAGACGCCGCCGAAATCGCGCAGGTTCAGGAGATCGTTCATGCCCTGGACCGCAACGGCTACGGCTCCAAGCAGGCCATCTTTGAACGCCTGCACACGCTGTACCCCACCCTTCCCGGCGAACCGTCCCGCTCCCTAGAAACATTCTTCGCGGAGTTTCTGACGCATGTTCAGTCAGAAGCCGAGACGGAGACCCTTCTGGACACGCTCGCCGACGCCCAAATTCCCTTCGGCGTCATCACCAGTGGCTCCACTCGGCAGTGGCGCAAGTGGCTCCACTCGGCAGTGGCGCAAGTGGCTCCACTCGGCAGTGGCGCAAGATTGAAGCGCTGGGCCTGGACAAGCGCACACCCTGCCTGTTTGTGTCCGGGACGTTCGGCGTCAAGAAGCCCAACCCCGCCATCTTCCACGCCGCCGCCGCCTGCCTCGCTGTCCTGCCCGCAGAAGTTTTGTTTGTCGGCGACAACCCCATTGCTGACATTCTAGGCGCACACGCCGCCGGAATGCAAGCCGCCTGGCTGCACCGCAACCAGGCTTGGCCCGCAGAGATAACAGGCAAGCCAGAGTTTGTGATCAGCATACTCGGTGAACTGACAGCCATTCTTGGCTTGAGCCTGCTACTCTGTCCGCAAACCTGACCAATTTGAACCAATTATGTCCAATTCGGTCCGATTAGCACTTTTGGGGTTTGTACAACGGAAGCCATGTTGTCTTTCAGGTTAGTGTACTCAAACATAACTGCGCTTGCTGAGCAAAGTCATCATTTTCTTGATTACCTAATCCTTCTTCGTTGAACTCGTCCCGGATTGCCAACACTCTCTGCCATCTTGCTCGTGCTTCCGCAGTTCGGCCAGCCTTGAAAAAGGCATCCCCAGCACTGAGATGAACTTCGATATGATTGGGAAAGCTCTCTACAAGAGGGCTTAAAATCTCGATTGCCTCCGAAGTATCCCCGGTCTCTAACAAAGCGTTGGCGAGGCAAATGCGACCGTCCATCGCGTTTCCAACAGAGCCTATAGCCGCGTTCCTATACGATTGGATTGCGCTTTGCATATCGCCCTTGTGCTTGTAAGCATCTCCCATATGAATGTAGATTGCGTCGTAGTCCGGACTTAGCTTCAGTCCCAAATTGAACTTGTCAATCGCCTCGTCATAACGCCCTGCTTGGTCTAATGCCCGCCCAAGCGCATCGTAAGCGGAAGCCCAGTTTGGGTCAAACTCAATTGCTGCCTCAAACGCCGCGATTGCTTCTTCAAACTTCTTTTGATTGAGGAATGATACGCCTAATCCGAAGTTTGCCCCCGGTAAATTGTGGGAGCCTGCGGCTTCTTCAAAAACTTGTGCCGCTTCCTCTTCACGGCCTTGCCCCCGCAGCCAGAGGGCGTGAAATACAAAAGAACCGGAGGAATAAAACTCTGACGGCATATTTTTAGGTTCTTGTGGCTGTTCCATTAGATTCTACTGTTGTTCCGCATGAACTCCTGTTGCTTTTTGAGGAAAAACTCCACGGCGGCGTGGCCTTCGGGGCCGACGTCTTCGGAGAAGCTGTTGACGTACAGGTTGATATGGGCGCGGACAACGTCAGGATTGAGGTCCTGGGAATGCTGGCGGCACAAGGCGAATGCTTCGGCGTCGTGGGCATACGCCCAGCGCAGGCTTTGGGCGACAAGCGAGGCCAGATGGTCTTTATCCAAAGTCTTGCGGGCGGCGATTGCGCCGAGGGGAATAGCAAAGCTGGTTTCGCGCTCCCAGTAGTCGCCCAGGTCTTGGATCAGGCCGAGGCCGTCGGCGGCGTAGGTGAAGCGCTTTTCATGAATGACGACGCCTTGTGCGCCCGGCACGGAGAGAAGCTCGGCGTAAAGCGCGTCAAACGGCAGAAAGCGCTTCTTTAACGGGCGACCCGCGTAAAAGTCCAGCAGGAAATTGGCGGTGGTGAACTCGCCGGGGACCAAGATCTCGGCGTCCGGGTTCCATTGGCCCCCGTTCGCCAGCAGCAGCGGGCCGACGCCGCGTCCGAGAGCGCCGCCGTTCGGCAGCAGATCGTACTCGGTTTGGCAGTGGATAAAGTTCGCGTAGCTGATTTTCACAACGTCTATCGCGCCGGACTGGGCGCGGTCGTTCAGCGTTTCTACGTCCTGGTAGTCTACGCTGAACGTGATGCCGCCGGTCGGCACCTGGCCGAGCAGCAGGCCGCTGAAGATGTAAACGTCGTTCGGGCAGGGCGAGATGCCGAGCGTGAGATTAGTTATGGAAGAAGTCTCAGTCATAAAAGTTCTTTCTGCAAGCGTCGAAAAACGCGGTCAAGTTCGCCAGGGCAAGCTGAATGTTCTCCGGGCGCATGTCGCGCTCGGAGGCAAAATTGCTGATGGCGCGGATTTCGCAGACGGGGATCTCAAGAACCTGCCCGGCCTGCGCGACCGCCGCGCCTTCCATGGTCTCAAAATCGGCCCCAAACGCCGCTTCCCGTGCTTGCCCGGTTTCCGGTGTTCCCGTGCAGGCGTTCACGGTGCAGCCGATGCCGGAACGGGCGGCGGGGAACTCCCGAAACTGCGCGAGAGGCAGGGGCGTCTGGTAGAACTCGCCCCAGGGTGACTCGGTGATGGAGCGAAAGTTAGGCATATCCGGCAGCTCAAAGCCGACATCGCCGTAGGTCTCAAAGAGGCCCGTGATGATGTCGCCGATTTGGAGATTGCTGCCGGGGTAGGCGCCGGCAATGCCGATGTTCACGATGCGCTTTGGCCGCAGCCGGTCGGCGGTGATTAGGGTTTGAGCCAGCGCCTGCGGAATGCCCACGCCGGTCAAGATGCCCTGCGTTCTGGCACCGGGCGCTCCGAACGCCGCTAGCTCCATCGGCGTCGCGGCGCAGACTAACAATTCACAATCAGGCACGAAGTTCTCCTTCCAGCAGGCTGTACGAAAAATGGTCGCGCCAGCCGCGCTGCGGGTGATGAGACATATGGCGCACCATGCCTTCTTTTTGAAAACCCAGCCGGACTAGGACACGCTGGCTGCGCTCGTTTTCGCAGTCGGCATACGCCGTAATCCGGTGCAGCCGCCCCGGACCGAAAGCGTGCGACAGCAGCTCCCGTGCGGCTTCCGTCATAATGCCGCTGCCTTCGGCGTCCGTGCGAAGCATGTAGCCAAGCTCCGCGCTGAAGTTGTCCGGGTCAATCACGGACAAGCCGACGCGCCCAACAAGCCGGCCCGACCAGAGCAGGATCACGTAATGCCAGGCCGTGCCGAAGGCCATTGCGTCTTCCGCCGATTGGATGTATTCTTTGACGGCCGGGTGCGTGCTGCCGCTTGCCCAGCCGAACCACCGCGTGAACTCAGCCTGCGAGTCACGGATCATTTTCATGACTGCGTCGGTGTCGCTGACCATGAGTGGGCGGAGCGTGAGGCGCGGCGTGTGCAGAGTTGGCAGAGGCGAGCGGGTCATGCCGTTATTTTACCCGGCATCTTCGGAATCACTACATCTTCGGAATCACCACATACCCTGCCGTCATGTCCCCAACAACTTCCGCGCCCGCTAAGCCGTGCTTCCAGTACCAGAAAACGATATAGGCACAAGAAAGCGCGTCCATGCCGTCTTCGAGCCGCTTCAAGCCGCCGCCGATTTGCCCGGAAACATCCGCAGGCGGCCAGTCATTCGGCAAATCCAGCGGCGGATCAAACTGCGCTAGGCTGCGGAGCAAGCGGCTGTATTCGTTCATCGCCGCCCAGCGCATCTCGTAAGTACGCTTTGGCTTGGGCTTGTATTTGAGCGTCTTCGCCAGCCCAAACAAAACAACATGGGCTGGATGCGGAAACACTTCCATCATCTGCCGCGTCTCGGTTTGGCGCGGCGCATCTAGGTATGGGTCATGGGCGATTCCTAGCTCCGCCAGCCGGGAGACAAGACGCTCCCCGCGCACATCGCCGCCGAAGATCGTCCGATTGGCCGGGTGCGCCCCGGCTTGAAACCGGGCAAATCGCTGTCCCAGCGTTGTCTCGCAGGGCCGCTTGCCGGTCTCATTCGGCACC
>CAXTRL010000059.1:0-14260 GCA_964246575.1 uncultured Armatimonadales bacterium | reverse complement strand
AAATTACTGGGGCCACCGTCGTCAAAAATGGGACGCGCCTCTTGGATGACTTGCATCTGGAAATCGCACACGGGCAGCACACGGCGATTTTCGGGCCGAATGGCTCCGGGAAGTCTTCGCTGATTAAGCTGATCACGCGCCAGCATTATCCATTAGCACAGTCAAGCGCAGAGCCGAGTGTCACGATCTTTGGGAAAGCCAATTGGGACGTGTTCGCCCTGCGCTCTCAGCTTGGCATTGTCTCGGCGGACGCGCATCAAGGGTTTGTGTCGGGCGAAGCGCTGACCGGGCGGGAAGTCGTGCTGTCGGGCTTTTTTGCGTCGCGCGGGATCGCCGCGCACCATCAAGTGACGGCGGACATGGAAGACCATACAGACAAGGCGCTGCAACTGGCGCAGGCATCGCATCTGGCGGAAAAGCCGATGGCGCAGATGTCCACGGGAGAAGCCCGGCGGGTGCTGATTGCCCGCGCCCTCGCGCCGGACCCGAAGGCGCTGCTGCTGGATGAGCCGGCAACGGGCCTGGATTTGTCGGCCCGGCGGCGGTTTTTAGAAACGGTGCGCGGGATCGCGCAGGCAGGCAAAACGATTATTCTGGTGACGCATCATGCCGAAGAAATTATCCCCGAAATCCAGCGGACGGTGCTGCTGCGCTTGGGGAAAGTGTTCCGGGACGGGCCGACGGCAGACGTGCTGACTTCCGCCAATCTTTCGGCGCTGTTTGGCGAGCCGGTGGAAGTGCGCTCCCGTAACGGCATTTACTCGGCTTCGCAGGCAAATCTATGAACGGCATCTTAAATATAGACAAGCCTGCCGGGATGACCTCGCATGACGTGGTTGGGCGGGTACGGCGAGTGGCGCACTTGAAGCGGGTCGGCCACGCGGGGACGCTGGACCCGGACGCGACCGGAGTTCTGCTCGTGTGTTTAGGGCAAGCCACGCGGCTGTCGGATTATCTGGCCGACGAAGGCAAAGCGTACCGCGCCGTGCTGGCGCTGGGCCAAACCACGACGACCGAAGATGCGTCCGGCGAAGTCTTGACCGAGGCCGATGCCGCGCATGTCACCGAGGCCGATTTGGCGGCGCTGCTGCCGCGCTTCATTGGGGACATTGCCCAAATCCCGCCGATGGTCAGCGCCGTGCATCACGAAGGCAAGCGGCTGTACGAGCTGGCTCGCGCGGGCGTCACCGTCGAACGCGCCCCTCGCACCATTCGCATTGATGCGATTGAATTGGTAAGCTTTACGCCCGGCGCTTTGACCTCTGCCACGCTTGAAGTCACCTGCGGCAAGGGGACTTATATCCGAACGCTTTGCGCCGATCTTGGCGCGGCGCTTGGGGTGGGAGGACACATGGCGGAACTGCGACGTACCCGTGTCGGCGCGTTCACCGCAGACGCCGCAACACCTTTAGGGGAATTGACGGAAGAAAACCTGCCCCCTCTGCTGGTTTCCTCCGCCGACGCCCTCGCGCACTGGCCGGCGCAGGACGCCGCGACCGACGCTGCCTGGAACGACATCAAATCGGGCCGCGCGCTGCCGTCCCTCCTGCCGCCAGGGACCGTTGCCCGGATTTTAGACCTGCGCGGCGACTTGATCGCCCTGGGCCGGGCCGACGGGGAACATTTGCGCCCGTTCAAGGTGTTTTTGTAACCACTATGCGAGTCATTCATCCGCTCCAAACAGCCTCGGACAGCCTGCAAGATACCGTCGTCGCCATCGGCGTCTTCGACGGCGTCCATCGAGGCCATCAGGAGATACTCAAGCAAACGGTCCGGGAAGCCCAGTCGCAGGGATTCACGCCCGCCGCGCTGACCTTTGACATCCATCCCGGCGAGCTGTTTGCCCCGGAGAAGTCGCCGCCGTACATCGCGTCTCTTTCTCAGCGGGCCGCGCTGATGAGCGCCTATGGTGGGGTAGAGACCGCCGCGTTTATCCGGTTTGACCAGGCGTTCGCGTCCCTGTCGCCTGACGCCTTTGTTGCAGAAGTCTTGGAAGGTCGCCTCGGCGCACGGCACGTCCTGGTCGGCGCGGACTTCCGTTACGGCTGGCAGCGGGCGGGGACTGTCACGACGCTACTTCAGGCAGGAGCAAAGTGCGGCTTCACCGTCACGGTCGTGCCGCCGATCCTCATTCACGGCGAGCGTGTTTCCAGCACCCAGATACGCGGGTTAGTTTCTGGCGGCGACCTGCCCGCCGCCGTGGACCTGCTCGGCCACCCATTTGTCGTTGAGGGAACCATCGGGTACGGCAAGCAGCTTGGCCGGACGCTCGGCTACCCGACCGCTAATCTTAAACCCATTCAGCCCAACCAGCTTCTTCCCGGCAGCGGCGTTTATGCCGCTTACGCCCTCCTCGCGTCCGGTGAGCGCATCCGCGCCGCCGTCAGCGTCGGCACCAACCCGACTACCGACACCGACGGCCTCCGCAAAGTAGAAGCGTTTCTCATGGACGACTTCCGCGCCGACTTGTACGGCCAGCCCTTCGCGCTGGATTTCCGCTTCAAGGTCCGGGGCGAACAAAAATTCAGCGGTTTGGACGCCCTCGTCACCCAAATGGCCGCCGACGTTTCCGGCATCGCCGCCAACCTCCCGCCCTCATAACTTCCCAAACCCGGAGGGGCAAGCTTTACTCCTGCGCCTCTGTGGGCCTTGTCGATTTGCGGCTGCTTTGCCTGTACCACTCCTAACAACATCACAAAGGCTCACTAGGCTCGACGTTCTTCCCATTAATTTGCATCGTCACCGTTCCATCTTGGTTAAGGTGCAAGCCTAAACCGGAACGCCTCAACCGAGGAACCGCCCGCTGGTTTACGAAGTAGCCGAAAATGACAGTTTGTCCATTTTGATCAACAACCGAATAAGTGTCACCCTCACAAACATATTTGTATTGACGCAAAGCGGCCCCAAAACTGACCAAGCGGCTATCAGCTCCGACAGCGAAGTTAAATCCTGATGCGGGAAGATAATCAGGATCAGCGGGGTTCGCTTGGGTTGTCCTGACGACAAGCTGGGTGTCGCTGCCGGTGTCATCATAGCTGCCTACTGAGATACTCTGAGGATAAACGACCGAAACTGGCGTTGACCAAAGATTTCGGCCATTTTGATCCTTCAGCGTTAAAGTAAGTTTGCGCGGTGTGTTTGCAGCCCGTCTGGCTGCGCTCCACACAAAGATCCCTTGAAGCACAGGCGTCGCGTTGAAAAACGTGGTCAGCGGCTTTTCGTTTGCGTCCTTGACAGTGACTTGCTGGCCGTGCCGCTCAATGTGGTAGACCATTAAGTTCACGGGAGGCGCGGCGGCAGGGGCGGCGTGAAGGGGTGCGGCGGCTGCAAAGGCAAGCGTCGCAGAAAGAAGGCCGAGCGAGAAGAGGGAAATCATGGCGGCGTCTCCTGTACTCAAACGAAGAATAGTTTACTGAACGTGCAGACCGCTCAATGATACTAAAAATGCAGAGCGATTGCAAGGAAATCTCGGACCGTGACATTCATGGCATAGTTCCTATAGCATAGCTCCTGCGGTAGCCCCATGCCGAGCAACTTTCCGATTTTTGGGTACAAGGGCGTCATGGATAAAGGTTTGGATAAATGGACTCGTCTTTTAGTCGTGGTCGCTACGATGCTGCTGCTGCTGACGCTGATCGCGGCGTCGGTTCGCCTGGCGATGTCGGTGCATCACACGCTGCTGCTGTTTGCACTGGGCGGGCTGGTGGCGTATGCCCTTAGCCCATTGATTGAGCGCCTGAGCCGGACGCGCCTATCGCGGCCTCTCAGCGTGGGGGCGGTGTATCTTGGCTTGCTGGTGATCTTTGGGCTGGGGGCCTGGGCGCTGGGCGGTAAGATTGACGCTCAGGTACAGGATGTGACCCAGAACTTCCCCCACTACAAGCAGCAGGCGCTGGTGCGGGCCGGGGATTTGGACCAGAAACTGGCGGCGCGGCATATCAAGTACAGCTTGACGGATACTATTCAGCACCCGCCGGCCAATGTCGCGGCGATTGGCGAACGGGTCGGCAAAGACGCCCTGCCGCTGCTGCAAAGGTCGTTTACCGATGCCGCCGAAGCCGTCATCGTGCTGCTGATTGCGCTGTATTTTCTGATCTTCGCCCCGGACATGCGGAAAAAGTTTAATGGAATGCTGCCGCCCGATTTGGCCCGCCGGGCAGATCTTTGGGAAACCGACACCAGCCGCATTTTGGGCGGCTTTGTCAGCGGCCAGCTTTTGATCGCGCTGATCATGGGCGCGGCGGCGGCGCTGGGTTGCCTGGCAATCGGCCTCGGCCCGTGGCTCATCATTGGCGTTTTTGTCGTAGTCGCATCGCTGATCCCTGTGTTCGGTCCTTATCTTGGCGCGGTCCCGGCGGTGCTGGTCGCGCTCGTGAGTCCGACACATATCCACAGCCCCGTTGGAGCGGCGATTGCGGTTGTTCTGTTGTTTGTGGTCATCAACGAAGCGGGCGGCAAGATTTTATACCCGAAACTGGTTGGCAGCGCTTTGGGCCTGCATGAAGTGGTGGTTTTGTTCGTGCTGTTCGCGGGGCTGGAAATTGACGGCATTGTCGGAACGCTGTTTGCCGCTCCTGTGACGGCGCTGGTCATCGTAACGGTGGTACATCTTTATCGTCTATGGCAGGATTTGCCTGACGACTTAATTTCCAACACAAACCGGCAGGAAGCCAAGAAGAAAGGCGAGATCGCGCCCGCGCCTAAAGCGCCGGAGCAGGAACTTCAAAACGCCCGTTGACTTTTCCGGCTGTTGTCGGGTAGAATGCACCGATTATTCAAAAGATTAAAAACAGAACCGCAGGAGGAAAGAGCGAAATGGCTCTGCTCACAGAACAAAAACAAGTTGTCATTGACGGCAACAAAACTCACGAAGGCGACACCGGCTCCCCGGAAGTGCAGATTGCACTGTTGAACTCGTCCATCAAGAACTTGACCGAGCATCTCAAGGTGCATCGCCACGACAACCACACGCAGCGCGGGCTGATGGTACAAATCGGCAAGCAGCGCCGCCTGCTGAACTACCTGGCGGCCAAAGACATTTCCCGCTACCGTGCGCTGGTTGCCAAGCTCGGCATCCGCAGCAAGCACTAAGTTTTTCACGCAAAGCCTCCCGGCGAAGAAGCGCAAGGGAGGCTTTCGGCGTTTATTCTACCTGTCCTAGAAAGGGACAAGAACCCACCCCGCCGCAAGCGGCGACCCTCCCGAAGCGGGAGGGTGAAGAGGTTAAGGCCACAGCATTTCCTAAAAGCTCTTCGTCCTCCCGTTCCGGGAGGACCCCTGCGAAGCAAGGAGGTGGGTTCTGAACAACTACATTTATGGAACAATTTGTCGAAACAGAATGGTGCGGCGCAACCCTGCGTATCAGCACCGGCAAGCTCGCCCAGCAGGCCAACGGCTCAGTCCTGCTCGCAAACGGCGACACGATCATCTTAGCCACGGCGACGATGTCAAAAGAACCCAAGTCCAATCTGGACTTCTTTCCCCTGACCTGCGACTACGAAGAAAGAAAATACGCAGTCGGCAAGATCCCCGGCGGCTTTGTCAAGCGCGGCGGACGGCCCGGCGAAAAAGCGACGCTGACATCCCGCCTGATTGATCGGCCCCTGCGCCCGCTGTTCCCGTATGGCATGAGGAACGAAACTCAGGTCATCGCCATGCCGTTGTCGTACCAGCCGGAGTTCTCGCCTGATGTCCTATCCGTCACGGCGGCGTCGGCGGCGCTAATGGTGTCCGACATCCCGTTCAAAGGTCCTATTGGCTGCGTCCGGGTTGGTTTGGATGCCGATGGCCAGTTTATTCTGAACCCGAGCTTCCCGCAGCAGCAGGAAAGCCCGCTCGACCTCATTGTCGCCGCGTCTGATGACGCCATTGCGATGGTGGAAGCGGGCGCGTCGGAAGTCACGGAAGAAAAAATGCTGGAAGCGATGGACTTCGCGCATGACGCCTGCCGCAAGCTTTGCGACATGCAGCGCGAGCTTGCCGCGAAAGTCGGCAAGGCTAAGACAGAAATCCCTCTGCACCACACCCACGCTGAGATTTTGGAAGTCGTGCGTTCGCGCTTTGCATCCATGCTTCGCTCTGGACTGCAAGACCCGGATAAGTCGTCCCGCGAGGCCGGCTTGTCGCTTCTCATCAACCAAGTCGCAGGCGAGCTGAAAGAAGAGTTTCCGGATAACAACGCCGACGTCAAAGAAGCCGCCGACAAAGTGGTCAAAGAGCAGCTCCGCGATTTGATCTTGACCGAAGGCAAGCGGCCCGACGGGCGTGGCACGACCGACATTCGCCAGATTACCTGCGAAGTCAGCCTGCTGCCCCGCGTCCACGGCACGGGATTGTTCACGCGCGGCCAGACCCAAGTTCTCACGACGCTGGTTCTCGGCTCCGGCGAAGACGCGCAAATGGTGGACACGCTGGAAGAAGACAGCGAAAAGCATTACATGCACTTCTACAACTTCCCGCCCTACTCGGTCGGCGAGGCGCGGCCCATGCGCGGCCCCGGACGGCGCGAAATCGGCCACGGCGCACTCGCCGAGCGTGCGCTCCGTGCGGTGATCCCCGCCCGCGAGTCGTTTCCCTATACCATGCTGCTGACGTCGGAAGTCTTAGAGTCCAATGGCTCCACGTCAATGGCTTCCACCTGCGGCTCGACGCTGGCGCTGATGGATGCGGGCGTTCCGATTAAAGCCCCCGTGGCCGGCATTGCCATGGGCCTCATTGAAGGCCCCGAAGGCAGCGGCGAAGGCGGGCAGGGACGCAAGTATGCAGTCCTGACCGACATCCAGGGCATGGAAGACTTTTCCGGCGACATGGACTTCAAGGTTGCGGGAACCGCCGAAGGCATTACCGCCTTGCAGCTTGACACCAAAATCGGCGGCGTTCCGCGCGACGTGTTTGTCCAGGCGTTTGCTCAGGCTCGCGACGCCCGCTTGTTCATCTTGGATAAGATCACCGAAGCGATTGCGGCCCCGCGCGAGACCCTGTCGAATTACGCCCCGCGCATCATCACCCTGCACATCGAGCCGGAGCAGATTGGCCTGGTCATCGGACCCGGCGGCAAGACAATCAAGAAGATCACTGCCGACACCGGCGCAAAGATCGACATTGAGCAGGACGGCACGGTGTATATCGCCGCGGTAGACGGCGCGGCAGGCGACGCGGCGAAAAAAGCCGTGGAAGACCTGACCCGCACTCTCAGCCCCGGCGACGAGTTCGAAGGAACCGTCGTTCGCTTCCTCCAGTTTGGCGCGTTCGTTGAGATCCTGCCCGGCAAAGACGGCCTAGTCCATGTGTCCCAGCTTACCGACTCCGACGAGCGCATCGGCAAGCCTGAAGACGTGATCAACCTCGGCGACAAGCTCCGTGTCCGGGTCACCGAAATTGATCCCCAGGGCCGTGTCAACCTGACCGCGCGTGGTCTAGACCAGCCCTTCGACCCGGCAAACCCTGAGCCGGGCCGACCTGCCCGCCCAAGCGGCGGGGGCGGGGGAGATCGCGGCGGACGCGGCGGCGGCGGTGATCGTGGCCCGCGCCCCGATCGTGGAGATAGGCCCGGCGGCGACCGTCCGGGTGGAGATCGCGGCGGACGCGGCGGCTTCGGCGGCGGCAATTCTGAGCGCACCGAGCGCCCGGTCCAATTCGAGCCGGCCAAGCCCGAAGGCACCGATGACGCCGCCCCAGCGGCGGCTCCCGCCACTCAGCCCGAAGCCGCGCCTCTCGCTCAGGCCGACGACGAAGCTCCCCGCGCCCGCTTCCGCCCCCGGCGTTAAGCGTCTGCGCTGACTTCAACGAGAAAGGCCGTGGCATCGCTGCCACGGCCTTTTTGGGTGAAATAGTTATGGAAGCGAATCTTTTAGAACAAACCCACGCGGAAGTGAAGCGTCCGGCGGACTTTGAAGCGTTTTGGGCCGAAGTCAAGTCGGACCTAGCGGCCGTGCCTGCGGACTGGGAACGGCTGCCGGGGGCGGGCAGTGAGACGGAAACGCACACGGTTGACTGGGTGCGGTTTTCGTCGCTCGGCGACATGCTGATTTACGGCTGGCTGGCGGTCCCCAAACAACTGGCAGAGCAGACAAAAAATCGCGGGTACTTGTGGCTGCCGGGATACTCGCTTGGCAGCCCGCCGCCGGGACCGGAATCGCTGTACCCGGACACGGTGACACTGGGCCTCAATATCCACGGCCATCAGCCTAACACGCCCTACCAGCATCCAAGCGTGTCGGGTGCAGACTATATCACAGAGGGCATTGAGTTGCCGCACTCTTATATCTATCGCAAGATCATCGACCACTGCCTGCGGGCGCTGGATGTGCTGGCCGCCCAGCCGGAAGTCAGCCCAGAGCGGCTGATTGTCGGCGGCATGAGCCAGGGCGGGGGATTGTCGCTGGTGACTGCCGCGCTGGCCCCCGAAGTCAAGCTATGTTTGGCCGATATGCCCTGGCTTTGCGCTTTAGAACTCGCTTTGTCCCTGCTGGACCGAAGCAAGTACAAGAAGAGTCTTGCCCGTTATCCCGATGCGCGTGGATTGATCGCAGATTACGCCGAGGCGCACCCTGAGATCGCCGCTCAAGTTTACCAAACATATGCGTATTTTGATCCGCTGTCCCATGCCTCAAACATTCGCTGCCCGACTCAGGTAAGCGCGGGCGGGCGTGATCCGAGCTGCAAGCCGCCGACCATCTACGCCGTTTACAACGAGCTGGCCTGCGAGAAAGAAATGCTGTACTTGCCGGCCACAGGCCATGATATCGTTCCCGCCATGCACGACGCGCACGCGAAGTGGGTACAAGAAATTTAAGAAACTTTGAGTTGAGGAGATTTTGAGTGATGGCGAACGAATACGAAGACAAAATTGAAAACAAGGCGGAAGACCAAATTGAAGAGCATATCGGGCTGACCCAGCCGGATGCGTTCGAGCAGCCGCTCCCGGCGGACACCGAAACAACAAAGCACTTGTTCGCCGATGGCGGCGACGGCAAGGAAAAAGAAGCAACGCTTCGCAGCCACCATGCCGGCGCCAGCAGTGAAGCTCCGGCATCCAGCGGCATCCCAAGCGCCGAAAAGCAGCACGGCGAAAAAGGGGAAGCGTTTGACAAGCAGACGGAAACATCCATGGCGGGTCATGTCCAGCCGGCAACGCAAAGTACGCAGTAAGCAAGCATCCACTGGATCAACAGTAAAGCCTACAAAGAAGCATATTGGCTTGAACTTGTATTAAAGTAAAGCATTGCTGTATAATGATCCCGCAACGGCGCGAAAGGAACATTCAATGCAACCTTTTCTTAAACAATTTCTTAATCGGGCTGCCGCCGTTTTATTGGCGGCGTTTTGTTTTGCCCTGCCGAATGCGGCGCAAGCCGCGCAGTCCGGGGTGTTCGGCGGGGGGCCGCTTTATAACAACGCCGCCGGCAACATCAACGAACTGAAAAACTCCGGCTTCAACGAAGTCGTAGTTTGGAATATCGAAGTGAGGTCCAACGGCGACCTCAATTTCAACGGCGAATTTCCGCTTTGCTCCGGCGGCGTTTACGTCGGCGGTTCCACGCATCCCGATTTCGCCGGCAACATGGCAAGCCTCAAGCAGGGAACAGTGCGCCGGATCACGTTCAGCGTCGGCTCGTCCAACTACGGCGACTTTGAAAACGTTCGGGACTTAATCAATTCGCAGGGGACCGGCCCCGGCTCTATCCTTTACAAAAACTTCCAAGCGCTCAAAAAAGCCATTCCCGCCGTAGACGCCATTGATTTCGACGATGAAAACTGCTACGACCAAAGCACGATGGTAAGTTTTGCCGTGATGCTGGGCGGCCTCGGCTACACCGTGGCGCTGGACCCCTACACCAACATGGGCTTTTGGACGGCGGTGGCCGCGCAGGTCAACACGCAGCGGCCCGGCACAATTGATCTGGTGCATCTGCAATGCTATTCCGGCGGTGCGGGGAATGACCCCACCCAGTGGAACTTCGGCGGCATCCCCGTACAGCCTAGCGTGGACAGCAATGTGGACAGCCCCAGCCAGACGCAGGCGCAGATGGCGTACTGGCGCGGCGAAGCCGGCAGCACCGGCGGCTGGATGTGGCTGTATGACCAGTTTGTCGGCAATGCCGCCGCGTATGCCAGCGCCATCAATATCGGCATCGGCGGCCCGACCGCCTTGTCGGCGGTTGGGGGCGGCGGCTCGGTTGGGCTTTCCTGGACTGCCGCCAGCGGCGGCGGGACGTACAATCTTTACCGAGGCACGAGCGCTGGCGGCGAGAACGCGACGCCCATCGCCGCCGGCTTAGCCGGCACGAGCTACACGGACGGCAATCTGCTGGCCGGAACCACTTACTTCTACAACGTCACTTCGGTGGCCGCAGGGGTTGAAGCCGCACCCGCCAATGAAGCCCGCGCCACCGTGTTGGCACCGCAGATCCTCGGCAATTCCAGCTTTGAGAACGGCGCGTCTAACCCTGCACCCTGGGCTGCGACCCCCGGCGTGATCAACAACTCCCCGAAAGAGCCGGCGCATGGCGGCTCCTGGTACGCCTGGCTAGACGGCTACGGCTTGACGCACACCGACACGCTGGCCCAGACCGTCACCCTGCCGGCGACCTTAAGCACAGCGACCTTGAACTTCTACCTGCACATTGATACGGCGGAGCGCGGCACGGCAGCCCACGACGTGATGAAAATGCAGATCCGAAACTCGTCCGGCGCGGTGCTTGCGACTTTGGCAACGTATTCCAACTTGAACGCGGCTTACGGCTACAGCTTGAAGACGTTCAACCTGCTTCCTTACAAGGGGCAAACGATCCAGCTTTACTTCACCGGCTCCGAGAACTCGTCCCTGCCGACTTCCTTTGTCGTTGATGACTGTGCGGTCAGCGCTCAGTAGTTTGGCATCGGGAAATTAATTTTCTGAACCGCTTGACAAGTTCGCCGTGCAGTGTTACAATAAGAGCAATCCCGGACAATCTCCGGCTGCACCATCGACTCCCCAATAGGCCCATTGCCCTATCCCCATGGGGATGAACCGGGGATGAGCCGGGGCAAGCCGAGCGCAAAGAAAAGCCGTCCCGCGTCAGCCTCGCTGACAGGCACGGCTTTTTTCTTGTCTCTCAAATTTTCGACTCTCAAAAGTTCTTGTGGACGGCAGCCTTGCCCTTGATCTCGCGGGAGCGCTTGCGCTTCCAGCCGTCGTCGGTTTTCACCCAATAATCACGGGAAATCTCATCTAACGCCACTTTAATGGCTCGCCCGTTTGCATTGTTGGCCGCAGCCAGCACGATATGGGCTTTGGAAGTAACAACCGCGTCGGCGTCCGACCCGGCAAAGCTGGTGATGACTGTGGTTTCTTTGACGGTATCCACTTTGTCCAGCAGATCTATCACTTCCTGACGCCCGCTGCCTTCTTCCATCAACCGTCCTTGTTTGTTGTAATACTGGCAGTCGTCCGCGTCGTAATCAAAGGCCGTGTCCACGTCTTTGCGGTCAATCGCGGCGTCAATCTTGCTGTAAATGGCCTGGATTTCGCGCCGCGCGGACGGCGCGGCTGCCCTGGCGGCACTCGGTCCGGCAAAAGCAGCCACTGCCGGCCACAGCAGGGAAGCGGCGATCAGCGCTCCCCGAAGGTTCGTTTGCATAGGTTACTCCTGTGAGCTAGTTCGGCAAAGAAGCTCCCAATTCCTACTTATTTCCCCTCAGCGGCGGAATACGCGGCGATCTCAAAGCGGTTTTGGCGGTAGCCGTCGCCGGTGCGGAGCCACTGAAAGGCCGACTCCAGCACATACGCAGGCAGGAAGAACGGCCCCCATAAGCGGCCCTGCCGGACATGCACCATTTCGTGGTCATGCAAAATTGGAATGAGGCGGGGGTCGGCATAAAGCACCACTTCGCCAAGCGTAATCGCGCTGGCCCAGCCTGCCCTAGACAGCAGGCAAATCAGCCAGCTTCCGGAGACTTCCAGCATCAAGTCACTTGGGTTCCATTGCCACCGTCCGCCAAGTGCGCCAATCAGGCCGAGTGCGCTGCTTGCTCCGTTCCAAATTCGCGGCAGCCAAATTGTCATGGCATCTTTTGGCATGGTATAATGATCACAATTCCGCTGTTCTGCCATAAAGGATATTCCATGCGAAGCGCCCGTTTTTCTTCCTCCGCTTTCATCTCCGCTCCGCTGCTGCTTGCCGCCGCCGTGACGCTCTCCGGCTGCCACAGCCGCCTGCTGGCCCGGTTCCATCATAAAACTGCGCCTGCTGAAAGCGCCCAGCCTAAAGTGGCGGCTGCTGCGCCGGTTCAATCCGCTCCCGTACTGCCGGTGGACTTGACCAAAGTGCAGCCGAACGAAGTGGGGCTGGTTCCGATTTTAGAATACCACGATCTTGTCACAACCGCCAAAACGACTGGCTATCAGTACCCCGCCGCCGCGTTCCGGCAGGACATGGAGTGGCTGTACGCCCACAACTACCGGCCCATCAGCTTAGACGACTACGTTCTTGGCAAAATTGATGTCCCTGCGGGGATGTCGCCCGTGGTTTTGACGTTTGACGACGCCCTGCGCGGCCAGTTCAACTACACCGATGACGGCAAAATCGACCCGAACTGCGCCGTCGGCATTTTAGACGATCTTCATGCCAAGCACCCCGACTGGCCCCTCAAAGGCACGTTCTTCGTGCTGACCGATGTGGGAACGCCCCTGCCGCCGCCGTTTTACCAGAAATCGTTCGCCCAGGGCAAGATGGACTATTTGATCAAAGACGGCTTTGAAGTCGGCAACCACACTATTCATCATCTGGCTGGCATTCGGCACTGGCCGGACGCCCGCGTGGAAGCCGAGCTTGCCGGCGCGGTCGCCAACATCCACTCCTACCTGCCGAATTACAACGTGGACACGCTGGCGATGCCTTACGGCGTCTTTCCCAAAAACAAAAAGCTGGTCATCAGCGGCGCGAGCGGCGGCCAGACTTACCGCAACATCTGCGCCCTCAAAGCCGGGGCCGACCCAGCGGCGTCCCCCATGGGCCGTGACTTCTACGGCCATATGTTTAACCCGTATTACATCCCGCGCATCATTCCCGGCGCAGGCAAGTACACGATCCGCTACTGGCTGGATTTAATGGAAAAAGACAAAAACTTGAAGTACGTCAGCGACGGCGACCCGAACACGTTCACCGTCAACGCCATCGCCAAAGGCCAGATCAACCAGCCGCGCCTCGCCAAAGCCCACCTGCACCTGCGCGTCTACAACGGCACCCAAGTCTCGTCTACGACCTGAAGCGATACGGACTTCACGGGGCTGAACCCCCGTGCTTTGGAAGAGCAACTCCCCGCCTGCGCGGGCAGAAGAACAGCGCGGGCAAGAAGTTCATCTTGTTCTTCGCCCACGAAGGTGGGGGCTTGAACTCTCAAAGCCCTGCCGTTTAGGGCAGGGAAAACGCCATGAAGCAGCCCGCCAACGAAATTTGGCCGCCGCCACCGATGCGGCCTCAGCACACAGTTGAGGCCGACGCAGACGGCGACGACTGGCTGACCGCGAATGACCTTCGCCCGGACGTAACTTGGCGCGATTATGCGATTGTGTCTTTTGCCGCCCTGTGGCTGCTGCTCGCCTGCCTCGCCATTGCTGCTCACCATCACCTGCCGTTAGGAACAATCAAGAACGTCCATCAGATCATCCGGTCCGTTTTGTCATAAGGAGACATTCATGCGCCGATTGCCAACCACTCTGTTTGCTTCGTTCGCGCTGACCGCTGCGGCGGCTTTGGCCGCCGTCCCAGCTTCCGCCCAGCAGGCCGCATTGCCCCCATTGGCTTCGGCGTCTGCGCTGGCCCCGCTGGTCATCCCCGCGCCGCCCGGCGGGAAGCTGCGAGTGGAAATGGATGCCCGCAGCGAGGACCTGCTCGGCATGATGAAGTCGTTCCTGAAAGGCATCGGCGAAACCGGAGCGCCGACGGTTCTGCCCGGTCAAACGCCTGCATCTGCGTCAGCGGCGGCCCAAAACCCAGTCGCTCAGGCGATTGCCAGCGGCGATCTGGCTGCCCTGCTGAAAGATGTCAACCATGTCCATGTGGTCGTCTACGAAGTCGCTGGGCCAGCCCCCATGCCGCCGTCTGTGCTGATACCGCCTGGCACGACTGGCCTGAAAAAGATGCTGGCCGTGCCGAGTATTCCCTCCTCCCCTGCCGCGCCCGCATTTGACTCCAACAGCTTCTACGAGGCCGCGTTTGCGTCCGAAGGAGCGCACCGGATTTTGTATACCGACGCTGATGCCTACAAGCTGGTCATG
>CAXTRL010000058.1:0-14420 GCA_964246575.1 uncultured Armatimonadales bacterium | reverse complement strand
ACGGCGTTGTAGTCGGCCTGAGTCGGACCAAACTGCGCCGCAAACTGCGCCGGGGTCAAAAATTGGCCGTAGCGGCTGGAAGCCGGATTGTATAGGTCTTGGAGAAGCTGCTGCATCTGCGCCTGGTTGCGAAGGGGCAGCGAGAGTGCCAGCGGCACGACTGCTTTCGGGGATGTCACGCCAAGCGGCTGCGAAATCGACGTCAGGAAAGTCGTGCCCCCAGGCAGGGTCGTGCGCGGCTGGGCCGGTGCCGCCAGCAGCGCGGAAGACAGGGCCGTAAGTACGGCGGCGGTTAAAAGAGAAGTGCGAAAGAGGGACATAATTAAATCCTTTCACGAAATTGTGCTGACTAAGAAGCAGTGGCGGTGCGGCGGCGCTTGGCAATCATCATGCCGCTCAGCGTGAAGAGGCCCAGGCCCATGCTGATCCAGGTAGACGCTTCCGGCACCGGGGAGGCGGGATTGCCGCTGGCGTTGAACGAGAACCCTAAAAACGAGCCGTCGTTGCCGATGTCGCTGTCTTTTACTGCCAGCGTCCAATCACCACTCAGGCTCAGGCCGTCAAAAGCGCTTAAGTTGTCCAGCGACTTGTAGGGATTGTCAATGCCGCCTGCCACCGAGCCGGGATCGTCATAAGAGCCGGGAGGCGGCTCCTGCGCCGCTGCCGCTTGTCCTAAGTCAGCCCCCGTGTCGGTGAAATAGTAGTTCTCGCCGTCGAAGTTTGCCGACGTTCCCTGGTAATAGTTGCTGGGATTGGCATTCACACGGTCAAACAAGTTAACCGTGACGCCGTCATGGGTCAGCGTTGCGCCGAGGCCGCCGAGGTACGTCTGGCTCAATCCAACAATGTCAAGGCTGTTGAACGACGTCACCGGGCCGCCGCCAGTCAGCGTCAGCGTTTGCGTGGCAATACCGGGCTGCCCAAGCGTGTCGGCCTGAGAAACCGTTGACAGGGTGCCGGCATGGTACTCGCTGATGTCGGTTGTGACTGTGCCGGTGCTGATGGCATTTGCGGCGGTGTTCGTGGCGTTGTAGCGTCCGCCGTTGACAAAGGTTAAGGCATCCGCGGGGGTCAAGTTTAAGCCGTAGCTGCTGGTTGTGCCGACGGGATTGTCGGCCAGAACGATATTGTTCAGCGGAGAAGCCGGATCAAAAGACGGCGAGTAAAGGAACTGAATAAAATTGCTGGTTCCACTGGAGTTTGTGCTGTAGCCGCTCTGGACGGTTGTTGTCACTTGGTACTGGCCGGTCTCTGCGGCAGTGAAATCATGCGTCGCATAGGCCACCGCCGTTTGTGTGGGGGAAACCCCGGAAAATGATGTCGAGATGCCTCCCAGGGTGACCAAAGGCCGATCAAAGGTGGGTGAGCTGCCGTCGGTCGTAGTGGTGAAGCTGTCTACCGTGGTGTAGAAGGGATCAACGACGGTGGTGCTGTAATCGGTGCCTTGTGCCAGGGCGGAGTGAGAGCCGGCGGCAAGGCCGAGCAGCGCCAGCGCGATTGCGCCGCGAAAAGCGGAATTCATAATGCAGAAACCTTTCTGGGTCGGTACGTCCTGTCGCCGGCGCTGGCGTATGGAAATGGATGGCGGGAGCGTGAAGGGTCGCGTCGTTGCGGGGTAAGACATCATAGCATATTTACGGGGGACTTTCAGCGAGTTCCAGCCACAATTTTTTCTTGAATTGAAACTTTTTTACACAGTGTAGCGTACCGCACAAAAATCAAAAGCCTGCTTGTTTTACCTGCTCTTGATTCGGGTGAAGCTTTAAAGCCTGTTATTTGGAGAAACTTTTTGATTGTTAGCACTTTTTAAGTAAAAATCGTGAAAACCTGCTATTATAACGTCACTCCGCAACGACGCGAACTTCTCAGCCACTTTACCTTGATGTCAACAATGCCGCTAAGGGTTATTCCCGCAAGAGTTATTCCGGCAAGGGCCGTGCAGGGCGTTGTACTTCCATCGCTCCACTTCTTAATTGCTCTTTTTTATTGAAAGGTTAACTTTATGTCCCTCATTACTCGCTATGCTTTGCCGGCGGCGTTCATCGCCCTAGCTGGCTTTGCGTCCTCGGCTTCCGCGCAGACTGTTCGAGACGGCGGCTTTGAAAGCGCCGATCCCGGCCAGACCACGTCAACGGACTATTTCGGCAATGGCAGCGCTTTTGACCTGAACTGGGCCGTCACCGGCGAGGTCGGCATAGACAACCAAGATTCTTATGTCTTCGACGGCAACAAAAGCCTGTTCCTTGACGCAGGCACTGCCGGCATCGACGGGATTTCGCAGAACTTGGCTACCGATCCAACCCAGTTTTACACGATCTCATTTTATGCCAATGACGATGCGCCGGGTGATGTGCTGAATGTGGCGTTTGGCGGGAACACAGTTGCGACCACTGTTGTTCCGGCCAACGGATACAACGGCCCCCCTCCCGGCAACAACGGTTTGTTCACGTTTTACAGCTTTTCAGGCTTGACCACGGCTTCGCCGTTTTCGGTGCTGTCTTTCACTTCGGACGGCAGCATGGACAATGGAAGCTTAGAGCTGGACGATATTTCGGTGAACTCCAGCCCCGTGCCGGAAGCCTCCACGTCGCTTTCCCTGGGCCTGCTGCTGATGCTTGGCCTCGGCGGCACAGCCTGGACTGCAAAGAAAAAGTTTCAAGTCAAGACCGTTTCCGTTTCCGCTTAATCCCATTGCGCTCGATTCTTTTTGGAAAGAAAATCATGCAAAAAGTTTGGTCACTCTTAGGGGCCGCCGCTGCGCTGGCTTCCCCGCTGGTTTCCGCGCAGGCGGCAACGCATGGCCTGGTCGCGCCCTTGAAAGTTTCTCCGGTCGCTACGACAAGCCTGCATGAAGCGGCTGTTCGAGCGTTCCTGCCGTTCGCGCTCTTTGCTCCCCCGACAGACACCGCCACTCCATTCTTCGGGCTGAACTTCAATGACCTCAGCCCGAAACAGGTTAACGACAGCGCCTTTTCGTTTCCCGCCGCCGGCTCGGCTAAAGTGGCGTCCGCCACCTCCGCAAGCGCTTCCGGGTTCGACGGCATTAGTATTCATGACCAGGATGTTGCCGGAACCGGCGCGTATGCCGGAACCCAGTACGGGCTGGAGCCGCCGGACCAGGCGCTTGCCGTCGGCAACGGCTTTGTCGTGGAAGCCGTCAACAACGCTCTAGCAATCTTCAAGACGGACGGCACCCTCGCTGCCGCTCCGACGCCGATGAACCAGTTTCTCGCCCTGGAGCCGGAATACCTTCGCACGACCGGAACCTACGGATCACAGTCTCTCAGCGATCCGCGTGCTTATTATGATGCCCAAACCAAGCGGTTCTTTGTGGAAGAATGGTCAATCGGAGAAAATCCCGACGGCAGCTTGACCGGTTCTTCGGAAATCAACGTGGCCGTCAGCCAGACTTCCGACCCGACCGGCAACTATTCGTTGTACCGGTTTGACACGACCATGGACCCCAACGATCCTAATGACTTCATTCTGCCGGATTTCGTTCAAATCGGAGCTGATGCCAACGGCTTCTTTATGAGCATCAATCAGTTTAGCTTGGTTAGCGGAAATTTTGTCGGACCGCGTATTCTGGCTGTTTCCAAAGCGGACATGGTGGCAGGCGCTCCCACGCCGATTGTCTCGTTCAGTGGCGGCGACCTTTACAACAGCCCCGCCGGTTTCACAGTCTATCCAGCGATGACCCCAATGGGCGGGGCATACGAAAGCGCCGCAGGCGGCACGGAATACTTCCTGTCCTCCGTGTTTGACACGACGGCCAATCAGCTTGGCCTTTGGGCGATCTCGAACACATCGTCGCTGAACACCGCAAAGCCAAGCCTTACCCTCACGGATACTCTGATTAACAGCCAGCCGTTCACTCAGCCTTCGTCGGCGTTCCAAAAGGCCGGTCCTTACCCGCAAGGGATGGCAGATGGCTCTCAGGAAGAGCGGCTGGACAGCGGCGATACGCGCATGACCCAGGTGACCTATGTGCTGGGGCATCTTTATTCGGCGATAGAAACGAGCTTTCCCGGTGCGCCGGTGCATGTCAATTCGGGCTTCACCTATTTCAGCGTTGCACCGGCAGTGGACCCCATGGGCAATGTCGGAGGCGTGGTTGACCGCCAGAAATATGCAAAGGTCGTCGGCGAGACCCTGTCTTACCCTTCCCTGGGAATCAACAGCAGCGGCGGCGCGGTAATCACCTGCGCCCTCGTCGGCCCGGATTTCTATCCCAGCACAGCGTTTCTTCCGCTGGATTCGCACTTGACGGCGACATCCGTTTCCATTTCCAGCCTCGGCGTCGCGCCGGACGACGGCTTCACAGGCTATCCAACGGATGCCAACGGAAACCCGATCCCCGGCGCTCAGGGCGTTGCACGCTGGGGGGATTACTCCCAGGCGCAGCCGGACGAAAACGGCAACATGTGGCTGGCGCAGGAAACGATTTCCACTAAGTCGAATACTGTGCGCCCTTCGTTTGCCAACTGGGGTACGTTCATCACGAAAGTCAAACCGACCAGCTCTTTTGGTTACAAGTAACCGCAGGATGGGATCTTTCATGGGGGCGGCGGCAGAAATGCCGCCGCCCTTTTTGTTTGAAGTGTGGAATGAAAGAAAGCATCTTGACAGAAGTTTTTTGATGTGATAGGATAGCTGCAATACGAAGGCGTCATACCAATGTAAGGAGAAGGAAACAAAGTGGTCAAAACAAAAGTGATGAGGACAATAATTTGTCTTTTTGCGCTCATTGCCAGTCTGCTGATGGGGACAGTCACGGCCTACGCACAAACGGCGGTGCCTGTTCCCGGCGGCGGCTCCTACGCCAGCGATGTCCCGCCGGCAAATCTGACCGATGGGTATGACGGACCGCCGGTCGGCGTCGTGCTGAGCGATTATGACACTTTGTTTTTGGACCCCTCGCTGAAGACCCGGCCCATCCCGACCAACCAGTGGTGGACGGATCTGATCGTCGGGCAGAAGTCGCGGCAGGACCCGGCCACCGGCCAAACAGTCTGGTACCAGCAGCCTTTTGATCCCAAGCTCTGGCTGTATCCAGGCACCGTGCAGTTTCAGCCGACCGGCATGACCTTGTATTATCCCAAAGCTTGGGTACCCCGCGACGCTGCCACGCCGTACCTTCCTTCCGGGCAGTTCGACATCGGGCCGGGCGTCACTGTAGACGGCGTTATCCCCACCCATTTAGGAGCCGGTGATGTCCTGCTGGGCGACTTCGGCGGCTCCGCTTATCCTGCGGGGTGGACTGCCGCCGGCGACCTCGCCGGAACCGCGCCGATCCCCGGCGGCAACTGGCCGGGGGAGGGGCCGCCGGTCACCGGGTTTATCGGCAATGCCTGCCTCAACACTTATCGTGGAACAAATGCAACACAAGGCTCATTAACATCGCCCGTCTTCCTCGTCCAGAACCGCTTCATAGACGTGCTGGTCGGCGGCGGGAATGACCCAATTAATACCGCCGTGAAACTGGTCGTCAACGGCGCTGTCGTCCAAACTGCGACCGGGCAGCAGGACGCCACTTTGCGATGGGTCAAGTGGGATGTTTCCGCGTACCAGGGGCAGAATGCCCAGCTTCAAATTGTAGACAGCTCCGGCGGCGGCTACGGGTTTATCCTTTGCTCCTACATCGTTGCGACAAGCAACGTCGCCGATCCCGCGACGCTTTATACCAGCGCGTTTACCGCTCCTAAAGGCATCGTCACGAGCTACGGTGACTGGAACGTCGACTACCGCGAGACCGACAATTTCGGCAACTCAATTAACGCGACAATCGCACGCGGCATTCCCTTTGTTTGGGCGCGTTATTCCGGGCTGAACCCCCGCATTCATGTCGGCGCGGGAACGCCTCTTTTCGACATCAACGGCAGCGCCATCAGCACGTCAAGCGGCAGCTTTACCGCTTCGGCTTTTGCTTTTACGCTCACAGACAGCAGCGGCAGCACGCATACCTACGGCGTGTTCGCCCCAGATAACACGTCCTGGCAAGTAGCAGGCGACGCCGTCACTGCCCAGTCGCCCGCGTATCTGGTTTACGGGTTCCTTCCCGACCAGAGCGCCCTGAAGAACTTCAATCAGTATGCCTTTGCTCGGCCTACCGGCACCCATATGAGCTGGACTTATGACCGGCCCGGCGGGCGCATCGTCACGAATTGGACGATCAGCACTGTTCCCCTCAAAGGCACCAACACGCTGACGCTTCAAGGCTGGCTTCCGCACCACTATCACACCGCCGTGAATAACTTGGTGTTCACGCCGTACTCGTACCTGACGCCGCGCGGGATCATGAAAGTTGCGGCGTCCAATACCGCTCAGATCGTTTGGCCGTTTCGGGGAATCGCCCCCGCGCTGCCGGCGCCGCACCCAAATGGCGTGGCAAACGACTACGATCCGGCCCGGATGGCAAGCTATATGAGCGGCTTCGCCGCCGGGCATCCGGGGGGATCTGCGGAAACTTATTTCGGCGCACGGGAGCTTGCCCTGTCCGCGCAGAACATGGCCCTGGCCGCCCAGCTTGGGATGCCGGCCTCGTTCACGCCGATTGAAACAAACCTGCGCGGCCAGATGGCGGATTGGTTCACCTACACGCCCGGCGAATCCACCCACTTTTTTGCACGCTACAACAATTGGGACTCCCTGACTGGTTTCGGCGTGGACTTCGGGTCGCAGGCGTTCAACGACCAGCATTTCCATTACGGCTACTTTGCCGTGACGGCTGCCCTGCTGGGAATGCACGATCCCGCCTTCCTGACCCAGTACGGCGGCATGGCCCGTCAGGTGGTGAAAGAATACGCGAACTGGGACCGCAGCGACCCGAACTTCCCCTTCCTGCGCTGCTTTGATGTTTGGGAAGGCCATTCCGGCGCGGGCGGGTTCGCCGACGGCCAGGGTGAAAATCAGGAGTCAAGCTCGGAAGCAATGAACTCCTGGGCCGGAATGTTCCTGCTCGGCAGCATGATGAGCGACGCTCCCATGACCGATGCGGGGGCCATGGGCTATGCCGTCGAATCGTCTGCCGTAAACGAATACTGGCAGGACTGGAAGCACACAAACTTTCCGGCGTCTTATGGCATGGAAACTGCGGGCATCGTGTTTTCCAGTTCGATAGACTACGGCGATTACTTTTTCAACGATCCCGCGTGGTTTAATGCCATTCAATGGGTCGCAACCAACCACTGGAACAACTATTTGGTTCGGGACAAAACCGTGGCAAGCCAGCAGCTTTCCGCCATGTTTGCCAGCCGCCAGAACTGGAGCGACCACTCGGTCGGCGGCTTCGCCCTTGACCCTAACTTTTCTAATACAGTGGAAGGCATTGCGGAAGCAAACGGCCCGAACCTCCATGCCGCAAGCGGCAGCGGACTGGCCGATGCAATTCTCGGCTTCCAGCTTTTGTTTGACCCGGACACCGTAGCCGCAAAGCTCGCACAGGACTTCACCGCCGGCAACCCCGATGCTACCGATATGACGTATGCCGGGGAAATCTACTACCTTGCCCACACCCTGCGCGGATTGGGGGACCAGGACCTCGATTACTACACCAGCCTGCCCAGCAGCGCGGTGTACCTTAATGCCCGGACCGGCATCCGCACGTATGTGATGTTTAATCCCAGCGTCACAGCAAGTAAGGTGACTGTTTATCACAACGGGGCCAGTGTCGGCACCATCATCGTTCCGGCGCGGCGGCTTGTTTCCACTACGGTCCTCGGCTCCGGGAGTGCGGCGGCGACCCCGTATTTCCTGGTCGCATCGGCTGTTCCGGGCCGGATACAAGCCGTGAACTTTGACAGCGGCGGGGAAGGATGGGGTTACCATTCTGCTGCGGCCAGACGGGTAGGCGGCCCGTACCGCCCGCTGGAAGCCGTACCCATTGAGGCGTGCTCGGAAGGGGGCTTCGATGTCACGAAGGCGGCTGCCGGCGAGTGGATGCAGTACACGGTCCAGGTCCAAAAGACCGGAACTTATGCGGCTGCATTCCGGGTCTCGTCTCAGGCTGGCGGGGCCAAATTCCATGTGCAGGATGAAATGGGAACGAATTTGACCGGATCGGTGACAATCCCCAGCACCGGCAGCGCTCAGACGTTTACCACGCTGACCCTCCCCATCACTCTCACAGCAGGGGTGCATCAGCTTCGTTTCACCGATGACAGCGCCGGGCTGAACTTTGAATACATGGCCTTTTCCGGCACCGGCTCGGCGGCGAATATCCCCTTCAACCAGACAATCAGCATGAAAGCGCAATCCGATAACATGTTCGTGACGGCGGACAACGGCGGCAATTCCCCGCTTGTGGCGAACCGCGCCGGAGCAAGCACCTGGGAAGAGTTTCTGGTCGTGGACAGCGGCAACGGAACTGCTGCGCTTAAGTCACTGGCAAACGGCCAGTATGTCAGCGCCGGCGGGGCGGACGGCGTTTTAATCGCCAGCAAAACCTCAATTGGGCCTTCGGAAACCTTTCAATGGATAGACCTGGGAAACGGCCTGTTCTCGCTGAAAGCTGCCGCGAATAATCTTTTTGTTTCCGCACCGAACAGCACGACAAGCCTTTCCGCCAGCCAGGCGTCCAACGGAACAGCGGAAACATTTCAGTTCGCCGCCATGTAAACTTCAAGGTCCCACAGCATATCAAGGCCCTATGCAGCCCTGCCCGCCAAAATAGATAGCTTTATTGGCACTCTCTTGACAGGAGTGCCAATTTTGGGTATGATACGAGGCGTTAGACAAAAACACAGACACCCACTGAAGGAGGTCATCACATCATGTTGAAACCACTCGGAGACCGGATCGTTATCAAGGCGCTGGAAGCCGAAACCCAGACAAGCGGCGGGATTATCCTGCCGGAAACCGCCCAGGAAAAGCCCCAGCAGGGCGAAGTGCTGGCTGTCGGGCCAGGCAAGCTGCTGGACAACGGCAAAACAAGCACCATTGACGTCCAAGTTGGCGACAAGATTGTTTACGCGAAGTATCGCGGCACGGAAATCAAGGTCGGCGGCGAGGATGTCATTATCTTGACAGCCGGCGACGTGATGGGCATTTTAAACTAACCTATTCACAGGAGAACACAGACACTATGGCAGCCAAAGAATTATTGTTTGACGAGCAGGCACGCCGGGCGCTGGAGCGCGGCGTCAACACCCTGGCCGATGCGGTCAAAGTCACGCTCGGACCGCGCGGGCGCTACGTTGTTTTAGAGAAGAAGTTCGGTTCTCCTTCACTGGTAGACGACGGCGTCACCATTGCCAAAGAAATTGAAGTCGAAGACAAATTCGAGAACATGGGCGCACAGCTTGTCCGCGAAGTCGCGTCCAAGACCAACGATGTGGCGGGTGACGGCACCACGACTGCGACGGTGCTAGCCCAGGCGATTGTCCGCGAGGGCCTCAAAAACGTCGCCGCTGGGTCCAACCCTCTGGCGGTCAAGCGCGGCATTGACAAGGCTGTGGAAGCCGCCGTCGCTGAGATTAAAAATCTGGCCGTGCAGGTGCAGGGCAAAGAATCCATCACGCAGGTCGCAACAAACTCGGCCAAAATCCAGCTTATCGGCGAGCTGATTGCGGACGCGATGGACAAAGTCGGCAAAGACGGCGTCATCACCGTAGAAGAGTCTAAAGGCACCCAAACGACGCTGGAGCTTGTCGAAGGAATGCAGTTTGACAAGGGTTATATTTCCCCTTACTTCGTCACTGATGCCGAGCGGCTTGAGGCTGTGCTGGATGACCCGTATATCCTGATCTTCGAGAAGAAAATCTCCAACATTCAGGACATGCTGCCGGTGCTGGAAAGCGTCGTCCGCTCAGGCCGCCCGCTGCTGATTATCGCTGAAGACGTAGACGGCGAAGCGCTAGCGACCCTGGTCGTCAATAAGCTGCGCGGCACGTTCAACGTGGTCGCGGTCAAAGCTCCCGGTTTCGGCGACCGCCGCAAGGCTATGCTGGAAGACATTGCCGTCTTGACCGATGGCCGCTTCATCACAGAAGACCTCGGCATCCAGCTCAAGAACGTGGACGAGTCCTACTTAGGCTCCGCCAAGCGTGTCACCGTTACTAAAGACGACACCACGATTGTTGAAGGCAAGGGTTCGGCGGCGTCTATTCAGGGCCGGGTCGCGCAGATCAAGTCCCAGATCGACAAGTCCGACTCCGACTACGACAAAGAAAAGCTGCAAGAGCGGCTGGCAAAGCTGTCCGGCGGCGTCGCTGTGATCCAGGTCGGCGCGGCCACCGAGACCGAGCTGAAGGAAAAGAAGCACCGGATCGAAGACGCGCTTTCGGCCACCCGTGCGGCGGTCGAAGAAGGCATCGTCCCCGGCGGCGGCACGACACTGATCAAGATCATCAGCGCGTTGGACAACTTGAAGCTGGAAGGCGACGAGCAGGTCGGCGTCAACATCATCCGGCGTGCGCTGGAAGAGCCGGCCCGTCAGATCGCCAACAACGCAGGCGTTGAAGGCTCGGTCATCGTGGAGAAGATCAAGAACACCGGCCAGGGCTACAACGCCGCGACCGGCGAGTTCGGCGACCTGGTCGCCCAGGGCATCGTAGACCCGGCGAAAGTCACCCGGTCCGCCTTGCAGAACGCGGCGTCCATCGCCGGCCTGATCCTGTCCACCGAAGCACTCGTCGCCGAGCGCCCCGAAAAGGCGTCCGCAATGCCTGCGGGCGGCGGCGGCGGCATGGGCGGCGGAATGCCCGGCATGGGAGGAATGGGCGGCTTCTAAGCTGTTTGTTCTTGTTATTCTCGCAGAAGTCGGAGGCCAGTTGGCCTCCGGCTTTTCTTTTTGCCCGCCGGGTACAATAGTTTTCATCATGGAACCGACAGCCGATGCCGCTAAACTGAAATTGATCGCAGAACTCGCAGGCACAGTTTCTGTGGCTGCTCAGTATCGCCGCGATAAAATAACACAACATGTGCTTGTCAAAATTAGAGACGAATGGCGCAAACTTCCCATAGAGGATCGTCCATGGGGATTTTGGGTACGCGAATATGCGCCAATTTCTGCCAGTGCTGACAGTGTAGATTTCGAGTCAGTTCCCGAATGGGTCTGGTTCTCCGACGGACCGAGAATGCGAAAAGAAAATGTCTGGAGCTGGATGCGCTTCGTGGCGGCTAAAATTCTTGCGCCACAGAGATCTGCGACACGACTATTTCCGATTGGACTGACAGCCTTTGCGCCCTATGAAGATAGTGACGACTACTATGTTGAAGTGCTTTGGGGCGGCCGCTGGGGAATGGCCTGGCGTGTTTCAAGGGGTTCAGAGGGTCAAATGCTCAACAAAGAATTGTGGCGAGCGTAATCTAGATGATAGGCGCAGAACCGCCGGCGGCCAATGGCCTCCGGCGGTTCTTGTGTTTGTGCTATACTGTTTTATGCCTGCACGAGATAAATACCATGATGCTGTCCGAAATGCGTTAATCAAAGATGGCTGGACAATTACGGACGACCCGTTGCGCCTCGTTTGGGGCAAACGGGATACGTATGTTGACCTCGGTGCGGAGCGGCTGCTTGGCGCAGCCAAAGGCGGACAACTGATTGCGGTCGAGATCAAAGGCTTCGGCGGCCCCTCTGAGATGGCGGACCTCGAAAAAGCAATCGGGCAGTTTACCCTCTACCGAACTGTGATGCAGGAAGTCGAGCCAGGCCGCGAATTATTTCTTGCCGTGCCGCAGAAGGTCATGGAAGAACTGTTTTTGGATGATCTGGGGCAGCTTCTTCTGCGTAACAACCTCGCGCAGGTGTTTAGCTTTGACCCGGAGGAAGAGGTGATCGTACAATGGGCAAGTTAGAAGAATACCGCCGCGCGATCGAGCGCATTTTTGAGGAATACGCCGCTATTCCCTATTCGCACGGTGAGCTGATATGCGAAACGATTTTTGACCGCACCCAAGACCGTTACCTGCTGATGACGTTCGGGCGTGACCAGGGCAAACGTGTTCATTTCACGCTGGCGCATGTGGACATCGTGGGCGACAAACTGTGGATACGCTGGGACCGGACGGAAGAGGGGATTGCGACGGAATTAGTCGCGCTGGGGGTGCCGAAAGAAAATATTGTGCTGGGATTTAAGTCGGAGCGGATGCGGCAGGATACGGAGTTTGCGGTTGCTTGAAAGGAGTTTGCAGTTGCGTGAAAAGCCATAACACGACGAAACCGCCAGGGTAAATTGCCCCAGCGGTTCGTGTCATGTTAGCGGATCACGATCTGGAGGCTGTCATCATTCCGGTCCCGATACCCGTCGTGGCGGAAATCTCGGCGGTCACGCTGCCGCTCTTCATGGCGGCGTTCCTCTTCCCGGCGAATCTCCTGCTGGCGGCGGAACTCCGCTTGCCGAAACTGCTCCTGCCGGAACTCTTCCCGACGGCGATCATCCCGGCGGAAGTCCCCGTTGTAGTTGCGATCTCCGTTGTAGTTCCAGTCGCCGTCGTGGTCGGCGATGGTTGTCTTTTGACCGATTTGCAGGGCATGGGCTAGACCGGACGCGGCGGCGGGCTTGGCGGCGCTGAACAGGCCGGCGGCGAGAACGGCGCTGACGGCGAGTATTCCGATTGCTTTATGTTGATTTGTCATGGGCTTGGCTCCGTGTGAGGTTTATCTCTCCGAGTGTGGAGGGATACCTAGTGACAGCAGGAAGCCCGAAAAGGTTCCATGCAGACTTTAGCAGACTTTGGAGGAAACGCAAATGCAGTTAGGACTGGAAGGTAAAACGGCGCTGGTCACTGGGTCAACCGCCGGCATCGGCTACGCGGCGGCGCTGGGGCTGGCGCGGGAAGGCACGGCGGTGGTGGTCAATGGCCGGACAGGGGCGCGGGTGGACGAAGCGGTCGGCAAAATCAAGAGCGACACCGGCAACGAGAACGTGTCTGGCGTCGCGGCGGACCTCGGCACGGCGGACGGCTGTGCGGCAGTAGTTGAGCAGGCCCCGAACGTAGATATACTCGTCAACAACATGGGCATCTTTGAGCCAAAAGAGTTTGGGGACATCACGGACGCCGACTGGATGCGCTTCTTTGAAACTAATGTATTAAGCGGCGTCCGGCTGTCCCGGCACTACTTCCCGCTGATGAAGGACCAAAACTGGGGCCGGATTGTGTTCGTGTCCAGCGAGTCGGCGGTCAACATTCCTGCCGAAATGATCCACTACGGCACCACCAAGACCGCCCAGCTTGCCGTCGCGCGGGGGCTGGCGGAGTTGACGGTCGGCACCGGCGTCACCGTCAACTCCGTGCTGCCGGGTCCGACCAAATCCGAAGGCGTCGGGACATTTATCGCCCAAATGGCGCAGGCGCAGGGCGGCGGCGAGAAAGCCGTGGAAGAAGAATTCTTCAAGTCCGTTCGCCCATCGTCGCTCCTGCACCGCTTCGAGACCCCCGAGGAAGTGGCCGCCATGATTACGTTCGTGTGCAGCGTTGCGGCTTCCGGCGTCAACGGCGCAGCCCTGCGCGTGGAAGGCGGCGTCGTGCGCTCGATTGTTTAAGTTCCTATGCTACAATCTATAAGACACAATAGGGCAGGGGGATAAGCAAATGACCTACGCAATCAAATTAGACAAGCCGCAGACAATCAAGCTCACCGATTACGACCCGGACGACACAGGGAAAGCAAAAAAAGGGGACGCTGACGGAGACTTAATCAAGCTCGGAAGCACGCTCGCACAGCAGCAGGAGCTTTTGTATGCCGCCCAGACGCACAGCGTTTTGATTGTCCTGCAAGGGCTAGATACATCAGGCAAGGACGGCACGATTTCGCACGTCATGTCCCATGTCAACCCGCAGGGCTGCTCGGTCGCGTCATTTAAAGTGCCGACACCCGAAGAAGCCGCGCATGACTTTTTGTGGCGCATCCACAAGCAGACGCCGGGCAAGGGCAGCATCACGATCTTTAACCGCTCGCACTATGAAGACGTGCTGGTGACCCGCGTTCACAAGCTGGTCAGCGCCGATGAAATTACCCGCCGCTATGCGCTGATCAACCAATTTGAGCAGCTGCTGTCCGATGAAAACACGATTATTCTGAAGTTCTTCCTGCACATCACCAAAGACGAGCAGAAGTCGCGCCTGCTGGCCCGCGAAGAAGACCCCGCCAAAGCCTGGAAGCTGTCCGCCGCTGACTGGCACGAGCGCGAGTTCTGGGATGACTACACGTCCGCCTATGAAGCGGCTCTCGGCGCGACCGCTGCCAAAACCGCGCCGTGGTACATTGTCCCCGCCGACAAGAAATGGTTCCGCAACCTCGCCATCGCCGAGACGCTGACCAAAACTCTCAGCCCTTATGAAGCCGGCTGGCAGGACGCACTCAAAAAAATCGGCGAGCAGCGCAAAGCCGAACTAGCCCAGATGCGTTCGGGGAAGTAAGAACCCCTCCGGCCACAAGAACCCCTCCCGCTCGTACCTCGCTCCCTCCCCTGTTAGGG
>CAXTRL010000057.1:1441-14453 GCA_964246575.1 uncultured Armatimonadales bacterium | reverse complement strand
CGGCCCGGCTCCGCGAACCGGATGCAGGGCGGTCAGTTCCAGGGCAGCGCCGACGGCGTGACCTACACGGCGCTGTACACTATCAGCGGCGTGCCTGCCGACGGCCAGTGGACCAGCGTCGCGCTTTCCGCGGACCCAAAGACGTACCGCTTCCTGCGCTACCTTAGCCCAAATGGCGGCTGGGGCAACGTCTCGGAGATCGCATTCTATTCCGGCACGGGAAGCGCCGCCGTGAAGCTGACGGGAACACCGTTCGGCTCGCCCGGCTCATACGCCGGCAGCGGCAACACCTATGACAAAGCGGTTGACGGCGACACCGGCACCTACTTCGACGGCCCCGGCCCGAACGGCAACTTTGCGGGCATTGACCAGGGCGGCGCTCCTGCGCCGGCCCCGCCGCCCGCGCCTGTTCCGGCGCCGGTGTACCAGATCAGTGCCGGCGGGCCGGGTGCCGGCACGTTTACCGGGGACAAGTTTGTTCAAGGAGGCTCAACCGACACAGCGCCCGCAGCCGTAGATGTCAGCGCCGTTTCTTCGCCCGCCCCAGCGGCTGTGTACCAGTCGGAGCGGTGGGGGACCTTCACTTATACCCTGCCGAACCTGACGCCGGGCGCGGCATACACCCTGCGCCTGCATTTCGCGGAAACTTTTTTTGGGCCGGGGCTGCCCGGCGGCGGCGGGGCCGGCTCGCGCCGGTTCAACGTCGCCGTCAACGGCGCTTCGGTGGTCAGCAGCTTTGATGTCTTCGCGGCTGCCGGCGGCGCAAACAAAGCGGTGGTAAAATCTTATCCCGTGACCGCTGATGCAAACGGCAGCGTCACCGTGGCCTTCACCACGGGAAGCGCGAATTTTGCGAAGTTAAGCGCCCTGGAGCTGCTGCACTAGGAAGCGTTTAACTAAGAGGCGCTGAGCGGCGGGGGTGTACCGTGAACAGTCCCCGCCGTGAACGGCAGGTCTAGCGGCGCAGACGCCAACCGCACGGTGTGCGGAAGATAAACATGCTATTGTGCTAATCTTCCGGTCGCAGACCGGTTGGCCGAAGGCCGCTAGACCTGCCGTTCACGGCGGGAATATTCATGGCGGGAACTGTTTACGACGAGCTATCAAGCAAGTTTTTTCTCAGCCTGGACTAGCGCCCGGCTGAGAAACGGCTTTTCAAATGCTAGGTGGAACAAGTACGACGCCAGCATCGCCAGCGGGACCCCGGCAGCCAGCATCACGCAAAGACCTGTCGTGGGAGCAAGATGCTCAGGGCGCAGCGCGGACTGGCAGAGCGCCAGAACCGGCGCATGAACCAGGTACAGGCTGTAAGAGAACGTGCCCAGCCAGACCGCCGGGCGCGACTCCATCAGCCGCAGCGCCCAAGAACCCTGCCCCCGCGTCAGTGACCGGGTGCAAGCGATCAGCAGGCACATCGTCGCCGCGCCCACGACTATGTCTTTCATGGCAACCGCTTCCGGCCAGGACGAATGCTTCACGCTGACGAAGACCAGCACGGCCAGCAGGCCCGCCGACAGGCCGCCCCACGGCACAGTGTCCCGCCACTGCGCCTGGGAGGGCTTTGCCGAGAAGTTGAGGTCCGCCGCCGCCATGCCCAGCGCGAACAATCCCACAAATTGCGGGCTGACGCCGCTGAAACGGTCATAAAACAGAAATAACGGGACCAAGCCGATCACAAATCCCCCAGCGACTGCCGCCGCCGCTCCGAAGCGTTTCCAGATCGGCAGCAGGACCAGCGGAAACAAAAAATAAATCTGCCACTCGGTTGCAACACTCCACATTGGGTAATCTATTTTGGAATGCCAGTCCGGGTTGAAGTTGTGGACCAGCAGCAGATGCGACACAATCACGCCAGGCGTCCATGCCGGCAGGGCCACATTCCAAAATGCTTGGGGGTGCGACAAGTCCCGCAGGGGCGGCAGCAGCGCAATGGCAAGAAGGCTCAGCGCCAGCGCGGCAAAATAAGGCGGCAGGATTCGCCGCGCCCGCCGCCGAATAAACTCGCCGGTCCCCCCCGAAAGCCGCCCGGAGCGAACCACCGGCAGCATCAAGCAGTAGCCCGACAAGACAATAAAAATGTCTACCGCGCTGTGGCCTAAATACAGCCAGTAGGTCCATTTCGCAGCCAACGGCGGTAAAGATGCTTCCGCCGTCCAGCCATAATACGCATGGTGCATGACAACGTAAAGCGCCGCCAGGCCCCGCAGCCCGTCCAGATAATCTAAACGAAGACGAGGCGGCTTAGGGGACGTTGGAGACGATGCAGGCGCAGAAACGGGCACAAAATACCTCGCAGCAAAAAAATAACCTAATCAAGAATATAGCAGGCACGTTTCTGGTTTGCAAGTTTCGTGCCAAGTGCATAATCTTGTGCATACATTAAACTCGTTCAGACGCCGTGTGAGTGGAGCGCACTTCTATTTTACACCCAAATCCCGCCGAACAATCTTTTCCGACCGCTTTTAATGCCTCGCAGCCCAAATGGGCGCAGCACGCGCCGCTTCATGTGCGCTTTTTGTCGCAGAACCGCCCCGGCCCGCGCATGGGAATGGGCCATTACGAGCGGCTCCTGCTCGGCTCGCTTCTCGGCAGCGGCGCTTCTGAGGCCGGCTGGCGCTTTGACATCCGGTTTGCCGGGCGTGTGCCGCAGGCGGATTTGGAAGCGCCGGAACACAGCGGCCTCCAAACGGCAACCTGCGAAGGCTATGCGCCGGACCGGCTGGCCCGTCTGCCCTGGCTTGTCGCCCGCGGCATCCTCACACTTTCGCACCGGCTGCCCCTGCCGGACTTGTTTCACTCGCTGTCGCTGGCTTATCCCGCACCCGCCGGGCGGCCCGCCGTGTACACGATCCATGATCTGCCGCCGGCACGGTTCGCCGACGAAGGCCGGCTGCCGCGCTGGGCCGCCCAAGCCGCCCAATCGGCCATGATGATCGTGACGCCGTCCCAGTTTTCCAAATCCGAGCTGGTGTCGCTGCTTGGGCTGCCCGAAGAGCGGGTGCATGTCGTTCCAAATGGCTACGAGCGCAGCGTGTTCCATTCGGGGGTTTCGGCGGCAGATCCGGCGATGCTGTCAGCTTTGGGGATACATGGCGCGTTTCTGCTGTATTCCGGCGGCTTCACGCGCCGCAAGAATGTCCGGGCGCTGCTGGCAGCTTGGGCGCAGACTGCGCCGAAGTTCCCTGATCTGTCGCTGGTTCTGGCAGGGCCGACCGAGCCGCTGGGCGCTTTGATCGCGAAAACCCCGGCCCCGCGCATCGTTTTGGCGGGTTACCTGGACCGCACGGCCCTGCCGCGCGTTTTGAAGGCCGCGACGGCGCTGGTGTATCCGTCCATCTATGAAGGCTTTGGCCTGCCGCCGCTGGAAGCGATGGCGCTGGGCGTGCCGGTGGTGGCTGTCAACGCCGGCGCGGTGCCGGAGGTAACGGGCGGCTGTGCGGTGCTGGCGCCGGACGGCACACCGGAAAGCCTGGCGGCGGCCTTGCAGTCGCTGCTGGAAGACCCTGCTCTTGCCGCGTCCCTCAGCCGCTGCGGGCCGGCGCAGGCGGATCGTTTTTCCTGGGAAGACCACGCCGCCCATGTTCTGCAAATTTACGCCCATGCGGCGGCGAGTTAGAAGCAAAGCAAGAGAATTCGTTTCGTAAGACGTTTGGCATGAATTGTGCAGATAAGGGGAGCAAGACTTCAAGAAATAGGTGCTGACATAAGTTTAAACACTCGTGAGATAATAAAAGAGCCAGCGCTGCAAAATTATGTCCTGCTGGGGCTGCTGACTTGGCTGCTGCTGGCGGTGACTTACAGTGGGGCGGTCAACCCGGCTTCCGGCATCACCGGCATGGACTTCAACTCGTATTATTTGGCGGCAAACCGGCTGAACCAGGGGACGCCGCTGTATCAGCCGAATCTGCCCCTGTCCATGCAGCACGAGCTGTACTGCTACACGCCGCTGCCGGCGCAGATTTTGCGCGTGCTGGGGCGCTTGTCATTTGACCATGCCCTCAAAGTGTGGTTCTTTATCAATGCCGGGGGTCTGATTCTAGCGATCTGGCTGTACGGCGCGGCGGTGCGGCTGCCTCGGCAGCATTTGTGGCTGCTGGGGATTTTGCTGCTGGTCTCGTTTCGGTTCTGGGACAACACGCTTGACTTTGGGGTGGGGCAGACTAACGACCTGCTGCTGGGGCTTGTCGGGGGGATGCTGTGGGCGGATAGCCGGGGCCGCTGGGGCCTGATGGGAGCGCTCATCGTGGCGGCGGCCCTGATCAAGCTGTGGCTGATTGGCCTGCTGCTATTCCTGCTCCTGCGCCGCCAATGGAAGCCGTTTTTGTGGAGCGCGGGCGGCTTTGCGGCTGCCCTTGTGGTTTCGTTCGGGTTAGTCGGCTTTGGGGAAATACCTGCTTTTCTGAGGGTTCTGCACGAGGCGAAAGCGGCGCAGGAAGAACAGGAAGTCCAAAGCTCTTTGATTGGCTTTGCCAATGTCTCGCTTCATTCTAATTCCTTCATAACGCCGTTCAGCCGCAGCCTCGGCGTGTACTTCGCCTTCCTTACGCTTGGCGTTGCGGCGGTTTTGGGCGGGTTTTGGTTCTTGTGGCGCAGGCTGGAAGCGCCGACGCCGCTGGAAGCGCGTCTGGCCTTTGGGGTGACGCTGGCCTCAATCTTGCTGTTGCTGCCGACGTATGAAAACGGCTACTTTATTTACTGCTTTCCGCTGCTTTGGACCTTGCTGGCATCGCCGGACGCGCCCAATGCGGTGTCGGCCCGGCGGCTTGCGCCGGCCCGTCTGATGCTTGTCGGCGGCGTCCTCCTTTACATTGTTTTCAGCCGGTCCTGGCCGTTCTTTACGCCGTTTGCGCCGTCGTATCAGCACGGCGTGAAATCGCTGCTGGTGTCCATGAAGTTCTTCGGCACGGTTTCGTTTTGGGCGATGGGCCTGTATGTCCTGCGAAGCCTGCGCTCCGAGGCGGCTGCGCGGACAAGTATCGTTCCTCTGAAAGCGCCGCAGGTGCAGTCTTGACAGTCATAAACGCGGCTGCGAGCCGCCATCGTACTGTGCCTGCCTGGCCGCTGCGCTTGGCGCAGCTTTTGCCTTATTTGTTTCTGCTGGGGACGCTGTATTCGGTATTCGCGGAGACCGTAGACGATCCGTATATCACCTTCCGCTACGCCGCTCATCTGCTGGCGGGGCAAGGGCCGGTGTTCAATCCGGGTGAGCGCGTGGAAGGCTTCACTAGCCCGCTGCATCTTCTTCTGTCCGCGCTGCTGCTTTCGGTCGCACCCTCCGTGGACATTCTGTTCAAGGCAAAATGTGCCAGCTTGGTGTTCGCGTTCGTCATGGTGGCCCAAACCGGGATGCTGGCCCGGCGCAGCGGGCTAGATGCATGGCAAGCTATTCTCGCGCAGTCGCTGGTGGCGCTGAACATCAACTTTGCGCTGGCCGGGGTGAACGCTTTAGAAACGACGCTGTACGGCAGCCTTCTGCTGGCGACGCTGCTGCTGCTGCACCGCGAAATCCAGCTCGGGCGCGGCTGGCTCTCCGGCTTCCTGCTTTTTGTGGCGTCCCTGGCCCGGCCTGAAGTGCTGCTTTTGGCGGCGGCGCTGGCGATCCTGCGCTGGTACTGGACCCGCCGCAGCGGCCTCGCGATGCGGCCCCTGGCTGCGTGGCTTGGCGCATTTCTTATCCCGACAATTTTGTTTGGAGCGCTGCGCTTCGGCTACTACGGACAGCTTTTGCCGAACACCTATTTTGCCAAGTCCCTGCCGCTTTTGGTGAGCCTCCCGAATGGCGCGGCATATTTAATGCGGGCAACGTCGCCGGTGACGGCCAATGTGACCGGGCTGCTGCATGAGCTGGGGCAGTTTCACCCAAGCAGTGTGCTGGCCTTCCGCAGTTTGGCCCAAAAGAACCTGCGCTCGGATTTGTTTTCGTTTTTGATGCGGCTGCTGTTTTGGGCGCTGGCCCTGATCGGTTTCTGGCGGCTCAAGCGCCGCATTCTCGGCGGCATCAGCTTGGCGGTTGTGGCGGCGACGCTGCTTTTTGTGCTGAAAGCCGGCGGGGACTGGATGTATGGCTGGCGCTTCATGGTTCCCGTTTTGCCGCTGCTGGCCGTGTGTCAGTGTCATGCCCTGCGAGCGCTGGCCGGCCGCCTGGCCCGGCGAAACTTTTCCGCTGTTCCGGTGCGGCGTGTGGCTGCCGTGTGCGGCAGCGTGGCTGTCCTGCTGTGGCTGGTGAGCTGCACCAAGACCGAGCATTACTCCTGGAAAAGCGCCGGTTTCTCAACGCACGGCGCACGGCTGCTTGCAGCCAGCCAGGGCTTCGGCCCGCTGTGGGTGGCTGCCGACCGTTATGTGGAGCGCCTGCCGCCCGGCACGTCCGTCGCGTTTTCTGAAATGGGCTATACCGGCTACCGGAACCTGGACAAGTACATGCTGGACACGCGGGGCTTGACAGACCGCCGGATCGCGCATTTGCCCGTGCAGTTCAAGTACAACGTCGGTGTTGCCGACAAAAACTGGTACGCGCCGGGCGATCCGCTCCACGTGATTTTGGAAAATCGCAAGCCGGACGTGATTATCTCGTTTGACCCGGTTCCCTCCCGCGCGGCGATGAGCGGCTACCGGCAGGAACCGACGCTTGTGCTGCCGACGAGCGGTGCCAAGCCGACGCCTGCGTATGTGTTTCAGCGGGTCGTGCCTGAGTGAGTCCTCGCGTCCATCACCCTCAAGCGCGACTTGGCATGAGTTTTGCATATCTTCTTGAAGGGACTCGCTCAACGGGTATACTCAGGAATCCTATGAACATCGCGATCACCTCTTTGTATTTGCCGAGCGGCAGCAAAATCGGCGTCGGCTACCAAGTTCACGCTCTGGCGAACGCCTTGACACGCCGAGGCCACGCCGTCACGGTCTTTAGCCAGACCGGCGCGTCTGCCGACACGCAGTATGAAGTCGTAGTCCTGCCGCCAAAGGCGCGGCTGAAGACGTTCGGCTTTGCCTGGGATCTGCGCCGCGTTGACTTTCGCCGGTTTGATGTGCTGAACGCCCACGGCGACGACTGGTTTTTGTGGGGCAAGTCACGGCCCCGTCATGTGCATACGTTCCACGGCTCGTGTTTAGCTGAAATGCTGCACGCCCGTGGGCTGTTCACAAAGACGCGCATGGCGGCGCTTGCACTGTGCGAATACAGCGCGGCGGCGCTGGCCGATGAGCTGGTGACAGTATCCGCGAACACCCAGCGCTACCTGCCGTTCGTCAAGAAAGTCATCCCCTGCGGCGTGGATTTAGAAGCGTTTTCGCCCGGCGGCGACCCTTCGGATGTGCCGTCACTGCTGTTTGTCGGCACGATGCACGGGCGCAAGCGCGGCGCGATGCTGCTGGACTTGTTCCAAAAAGAAATTCGCCCGCAGGTGCCGAACGCCGAGTTCTGGGCGGTTTGCGAAAACCCCGTGGAAGGGCCGGGCGTCCGCTGGTTCGGGCGCGTTCCCGCCGAAACCCTGACCGATTTGTACCGCCGGGCGTGGGCGTTCTGCCTGCCCAGCACCTATGAGGGCTTCGGCGTGCCGTACATTGAAGCGATGGCGTCAGGCGTTCCCGTGGTCGCCTCGCCGAATGTGGGGGCGAGGGAGGTTTTGCAGGAAGGCAAAAGCGGCTTGGTTGTCCCCGATGCCGAGCTTGGCGCTGCGCTGGTCCGGGTGCTGACCGACGAGACCTTGCGCTCCGAGATGCGCTCAGCAGGCCTGCTCCGCGCTCAGGACTTCGGCTGGGACCGCGTCTGCGCCCAGTATGAAGCCGTTTATGCGCCGGCATCGGATGCGACGAGAGCAAAAGAACAAGCGAGCGTTGTCTAGTACAAGTGCCGGGGTTGTAGAAAACCCCGGCAAAGAAGCGTCCTGCGGACGAAGATGAAGCCCGTTCCCTGGGCATCTCTATGTCCGAAGGACATCTCCTGCCGGGGTTTTCTATGAAATCAATAGACTGGCCTGGCTTCTTGCAGATTACTTATGAACATTGCGATTTTCGCCAGCGCCTTTTATCCGCACTTCGGCGGCGTCGAAGAAGCCTGCCGGCATCTGGCGCTGGAATATCTCGGACGCGGACACGGCGCGTCTATTATCACCACTCAGCACCCAAGCGACCTGCCCGCGCATGAGACCGTGCAGGGCGTGGATGTCTGGCGGTTCCCGTTTGATATGCCCCGCGCAAAACCTGCCGGGTTGGCCCACTTCGCCCGCATGTTTCCCACCGAGCGCCGTGCCGTGGAGGTAACGCTGCGGCAGCTCCAAGCCGATATTATCCATGTGCAGTGCGTTGGGCCGAACGGCTTTTACGCGCATTGGGCGGCGCAGGATACCGGCCTGCCGCTGGTGGTCACGACGCAGGGCGAGCGGACAATGGACGCGGGCCGGCTGTACCAAAAAAGCGCGGCGGCGAATTGGACCTTGAAGCAGCTTTTGAAACGCGCGGATTATGTCACGGCCTGCTCGGAGCAGACGCTGGACGACGCCAAGCGTTTTGCCGGTTTCCCCCTAGACGCAAAAAGCCGGGCGGTCTACAACGGCATTGATTTGCGGGAGTTTGACGGCAACTTGACCCCGTATCCACACCCACGGCCCTATATTCTCGGAATTGGGCGTGTCGTGCCGCAAAAGGGCTTTGACCTGTTGATTGACGGCTATTCGCGCCTGCTGTACCGGCGGCCTGACGCGCCGGACTTAATTATCGCAGGTGATGGCCCCGAACGGGGAAGCTTGCAGGCTCAAGTGGAAGCCCTCGGCTTGACGGAGCGCATTCATTTAATTGGCCGGGCCGACCGGATGCAGGCGGTTCGCTTGTTTCACGGCTGCACGTTTTTCGTGCTGCCGTCGCGCCAGGAGCCGCAGGGCATTGTCAGCTTGGAAGCGATGGCCTGCGCCAAAGCCGTCGCTGCGGCGTGTGTGGGCGGCGTGCCGGAGATTGTGCAGGACGGCGAAACCGGCCTGCTGTTCCGAGGCGGCGACACGGTCGCATTAGGGGCGACTTTAGAAAAGCTGCTGGCCGATCCCGAAGGTGCAGCCGCGATGGGCCGGGCTGGGCGGGCGCGGGCGGAAGCGCATTTCACTTGGGAGCGCATTGCTGACCAGTATTTTCAGATTTACGAGCAAGTGAGTGAGAAGTAACTTGGCACCGCGCTGCTGGGAACCATGTCCTGAAGGACACGGCTACTGGGCGCGGACGCCGAGAACTCCCACTTCGTGGGACTGAGAAAAGATTTGTCGGAGATAGTTCCAGTGCCGCGAAGCGGTACTTCGCGGCGTCCGCGCCAAATAGCCGTGACATTTATGTCATGGTTCCGATCATGGTCCTTTACAAAATGATCAACTTATGCAAGACCTGATTTTCGTGTCAATGGAAAACTGGGACGATGTCTGGCGGCGCAACCAATTTCTATGCGCCGGCTTGTCGCGGCGTTTTCCCGAACGCAAGATTTTGTTTGTCGGCCTGCCGATTAATGTCACCAATGACATCCGGCGCGGGCGGCTGCCGAACGTCAGCCAGGCCGACCGCACGGTGCCGAGGCTGCCGAATATCACGCTGACGCGCCCGCTGAAGCTGCTGCCGGACACGCTGGGGTGGGGGCGGCGGCTCAACGAGATGCTATTCCGAGCGCATGTCCGCGCTGCCGCCAAGCGTCTCGGAATGCAGTCGCCGATTCTCTGGCTGAACCCGCATTCGGCGGTTCACATGGCCGGGCAGATGGGCGAGTCGCAGGTGGTTTACGACATCACTGATGACTGGACAACTTTGACCCAGTCCCCCGCGCTGACGCGGCTGACCATTGCTCAGGACGCCGCGCTGTGCCGATGTGCCGACGCCGTCATTGTCTGCTCCGAGCGGCTGCAAGAGATGAAGCAGAGTCTTACGAAGCGTCTTTATCTCATTCCGAACGGCGTGGATGCCGACCATTACAAAAGCGTGCTGGACGGCACCGGGCCGCTGCCCGCTCCTGCCGACCATTGGGCCAAACCTGTGCTGGGCTACACCGGAACTATTCACCCAGACCGGGTAAATGTGCCGCTGATTGAGGCGCTGGCAAAGCGGTTCCCGGCGGGAACCGTTGCCCTGGTCGGACCAAACATGCTGACCGGGGAAGACAAGCAGCGCCTGGAAGCGTGCGGCAATGTTGTCCTGACCGGGCCGGTTCCATATGCCGAAGTGCCGGAAATCATGCGGGCGTTTGACGTGTGCATCACGCCGCACCGGGTCACGCCGTTTACGGAAAGCCTCAACCCAATCAAGCTTTGGGAGTATCTCGCCGCCGGCAAGCCGATTGTCGCCACCCCCGTCGCGGGCTTTCGTGATTACCCGCAATTCGTGCGCTTAGCGTCCGACCCGAACAGCTTTGCCGAGGCCGTAGAAGCCGCGCTGGCCGAAGACCCGTTTCTGGGAGAAGCGCGGCGCTCCGAAGCTCGCCGCCATTCGTGGAACCATCGGTTAGATCAAGTCGTAGACGTATTTAAGATGAAAACAGCGGAAAAGAAGGAAGCGGCGCGTGTCTCCTGAAGAGTTAAAGCCTAAAGAAACCAAGCCTGAAGTCTCGGTTATCATTGTCAGCTACAACACGCGCCAGATGACGCTGGACTGCCTGCACGCGCTCCACGCCGGCTTAGAAGGCTTACGCGCCGAAGTTTGGGTCATAGACAACGCTTCGGCGGACGGCAGCGCCGAGGCAATCCGCGCCGCGTTCCCCGACATCCATGTGCTGGACAACCCGGTTAACGCCGGCTTCGGCGCGGCGAACAATCTGGCGCTGAAGCAAGCCAAAGGCGAGTTTCTGCTGCTTTTGAACACCGATGCGTTTGCTGAGCCAGGCGCAGTGGCGGTACTTACGAACTACTTGAAGGCGCACCCGAAAGCGGGCATTGCCGGGCCGCGCCTGTTGAACGCCGACGGCTCGCTGCAGCGCTCCTGCTACCGCTACCCGTCGCCGGGCCGGGCCTGGCTGGAAAACTTAGGGTTATCGGGCCTGGTGGCCCGGCATTCCACTTTAGGCGACTACTCGGCCTGGGCGCATGACCGGGACCGCTCGGTGGAATGGGTGATTGGTGCGTGCCTGCTGGTGCGGCGTGAGGCGTATGTGCAGGCGGGCGGCTTTGATGAAGCGTTTTTCATGTATCAGGAAGAAACCGACTGGCAGAAGCGGGTGCGGGACGCCGGCTGGGAAATTGCGTTTACGCCGTCAGCCGTCGTGACACATCTTGGCGGGGCCAGCGGGGCGTCGGAGCAGGCGCGGATCAACGCTCACTTTTTCAACAGCTTGGATTATTTTATTCGCAAGCATCACGGCCTGGCCGGGCTGGTGTCACTGCGGCTGGCAATGGTTGTCGGTGCGGCGGTGCGGACCGTGGCCTGGGGCGGCATTGCGGCGATGCTGCCGCGCAGGCGCCCGGCGGCGCAGGCCAAGACGCGCCTGCAAGCGTGGCTGTGCGTCCGGCAGGCGACCCAGTGGCGCGGGGCAGGGAAGGGAGCGGCATGAATACGGCCCACGGAACCGAATCTCCTATTACCGAACCTTCTCTCAAGTCGCTGCTGGAAACGCTGAATGCGCGGCGTGTGCCGGGTGTCCTGCTGTGCCTGCTGGCCGCCGTGATCCTCACCAAGCTCGCGCTTGTCGATTTGCTCATTCCAGCGGCAATCATTTATGTTGTGGCGTTTGGATTTGTGTCTTACTACTATCCGGGCGCGGCGCTGATGCTGATTTTTGCGTCGGCTCCGTTTCAGAACGACTTATCGGGCGGCGGCGGGGCGAAGTTCTCAATCGCTGAAATCAATTTGTTGCTGACCCTGCCGGTGCTGTATCTGCGCTGCCTGGTGCAAAAGCTGCGGCTGCGTGTCGGGCCGATCTTGATTCCTGTTCTGCTGTACTTCACGGTGTGTTTGTATTCGTCAGCGATCCACTGGCTCGGGCCAGTCGCGCTCATTTCCCTCGTCCAGATGTTCTTGTATCTGGTGGTCGTCGTCTGCGTTTTCTGCGTGTTCGTCACCGACATCAAGCAGTATTGGGCCGGCTTTTATTTGCTGGTCGGCGTCGGCGTGTTCCTGGCAATTGCCGGAATGGTGACAAAATACTGGTTTATCGGCTTAAATAAGAACGGCATTGCGGCGTCGCTGGCCTGCTGCTTTTTGGTGACGACCGAGCTGATTTTGTCCGCCCCGACGGTTCGGCTGCGGCGTGTGCTGCTGGCGGCGCTGGGGGTAATTTCGCTTGGCCTGCTGTTCTCGCTTTCACGCGGCGCGTGGCTGGGAACAATCTGCGGCGTGTTCGTCATCTTTGGGCTGCGGGGCCGGCTGCTGCTGCTGGTGAAGATTGTCGTCTGCCTGCTGCCGCTGCTTGCAGTCTTCTGGCTTACGCTGCCGGGGTCTTCCCGCGACTATGCGACGGGGTTCGGCACAGAGCATTACAACATCAAGCTGCGCTATGAGTCGGTGGATGTGGCGGAAGGTTACTTTCATCAAAGCCCGGTCTTCGGCATGGGCGTCGGCCTGCGTAAGAACTATGATGCCACTAATTTGCTGCTGCTGACGCTGGCGGAAACGGGCGTTCTGGGCGCGGCGGCGCTCCTTCTCATCCACGCCGTGTTTTTCGGCATGATCTGGCGGGCGCAAAAGCGGCTGGCCCGCTCCGAAATGCTTTTTTCGCTGCTGTGCATTGGCGGGGCGCTGGTGCTGAACAAGTTTATCCACGGCATGGTGGACCAATACTGGAGCCGTGGCGCAGTAATGGCCGCCTGGGCGGGAGCGGGCATGGCGACGCGGGCTTACTACGTCGCCATGAGCCGCGCTCCGGCCCCGGCCCAGGGCTGGGGGACTTTGGTGATGACGTCCCAAACCGAGATGATCCGTCAGGCCGATATAAGCAGAGCCGAGCCGGAGATGCGCGTATGAAAATCGCCGTTTCGTATCCGGGATGCCACCGGCGCGGCGGCATTGAGCGCTGCGTCTTAGAAGCCGTCAACTTTCTCGCAGATGTGGGCCATGAGGT
>CAXTRL010000057.1:0-1431 GCA_964246575.1 uncultured Armatimonadales bacterium | reverse complement strand
CGCCGTTCATGTTCACGCCATTTCCCTGCCCAAACGCGGCTCCGTGCTGCGCCTGCTGCTGTTTGCCCGGCGCAGCAAAAAAGCACTGGCCGCTTTGCCGCCGGGAACCCTTCATGCTGCATTCGGGGTTGAGTCGCCGCTCGGTGGGACCATGTGGGTGCCGAGCGTCCACAAAGCGTGGCTGGAAGCCAGCCGCACCCAGCGAAATTGGCGCGGGCGGCTCCGGCAGCAAGTCAACCCGCACCACCCGGCTCTGCTTCGCTTGGAGCGCGGCTACTTCGGCTTGCGCCGCTACCGCAAGCTGATCGCGCTGACCGATCAAGTGAAATCCGACTTAATACGTCTGTATGCCGTGCCTGCGGAAGACATCGCCGTGCTGCCGAACGGCTACTCGCAAACCGAGTTCAACACGCGCCGTGCCGCGCAGCAGCGGGCCGCAATGCGGGCGGAGCTTGGCTGCGGTCTGGACGCCAAAGTCGTGATCTTTGTCGCAAACGAGCTGGAGCGTAAGGGCTTTGGGCCGCTGCTGCGGGCAATCAGCCGCCTGCAAGACCCCAGTATTTTTCTGCTTGCCGTGGGCCGTCTGAATTCCCAAGTCTACGCGGGCGAAATCGAGCAGCTTGGTTTGACAAGCCGCGTTCGCTTTACCGGCCCGTCGTCTGATGTCGCTTCGTATTACGCCGCCGCCGACGTGTTCGCTCTGCCGACACAGTATGAAGCCTGGGGGTTAGTCATTGTGGAAGCGCTGGCCTGCGGCCTGCCGGTGCTGACAAGCCGCCTCGCGGGCGCAGCCGCCGTCGTGCAGGAAGGCGTCACTGGCTTTCTGCTGGATAACCCCAATGATCCCGCCGAAATTGCCGCCAATCTGCGCCCGCTTTTGGACGGAATGCCCGCGTCCGCCGCCCAAATCGAAGCCTCCGTCAGCGGCTACTCGTGGCCGAACATCCTGCGTCAATATGAGCGGCATTTAGCGGAATGCAGTGAACAACCCACCCTGGTTCGTTAAGATCACCGGGGCGGCTTCCAAAATTATGCCCTCACAAAATCAATCACCACTGCGCGTTGTCTTGTTGACCGACGCCGATGTCTTTGCCGGCACGGAGCGGCACATGCTGGACCTGGCGCGGGGATTGTCCGCGCTCGGCGTAGCTGTGACACTGGCCTGCCCGTCCCCGGCGGCGCTGGAAGACGCGGCGCGGCGGGAAGGTCTGCCGACCTTGATGATAGCCAAGCGCGGCCTGGTAGACTGGGACGCGGCACGGCTGCTGGCCCGGCGGCTCAGGTCCGGCGAGACCGACATCGTTCACGCCCACAATGGCCGGACGGCGCTGGCGGCGGCGCTGGCGGTGCGGCTGGCCGGGCGAGGCCGGTGCGTGATGACCCAGCATTTCCTGACGCCGAACCATGCGACTCAGCGCGGGCCGAAAGCAG
>CAXTRL010000056.1:12350-14615 GCA_964246575.1 uncultured Armatimonadales bacterium | reverse complement strand
TTAGAAGAAGAAGAAGTCGTCACCCGCACCGTGTTAAGCACTATGCCCCCGCATGTCGAGTACAAGCTGACCCCCAAAGGCATGGCCTTAAACACCGTGATTGAGGACATGGCCCAGTGGGCGATTACCTGGATGAAGCCCAAAGGGGCCGAATGGGTCGACCCAGTCAGCGACGACGCCGCCGATTTAGCGCCGGACGAAAAGCAGCAAAGAGTACGCTAGTCGTTCAAGTCAAACAGCCGCTTCAGCCAGTCTAGCAGTTGCACGGCATCGGCAGCATTGGCGTTTAGATAGCGTTCTGCGATCGCTTTTCCCATCGGCAACCCTGGCCGTTCCTGCCAGGCAAGCCAGGTATGAACATGGGCTTTGATGAACGCGCTTTTGAAACGTCGTTCCTCTACTGGGATTTGCTCAACGCAAAGCTGCGCCTGTTGCCAGAGTGCATCGTCCGGCGGCAGGAGCAGGGCGAAGAAATGTTCCATGCTACCGATGTCACGATTATTAGGCATAATCCAGATACCAACGTGCGGCTTTTCGTCTGGTGCTTCCGAATGCTCCAAGATCAAACCCTGCGGTTCTGCCTGCACGGGCGCGTCGGTGTAACCCGCCCCGATCAGAACATCACGCAGGCTTTGCCATCGGGCCGCAAAGTCCAAATCGGCATCTACTACAACGCCGAGGCGCTTTAGATCCCCAGTGATCTTAAGCTGCTGAACAAGATATTCCCGAACATTATTGTATCCCTGCCGTTCGCGAAACACGATTTCGTTTTCTCGCGCTGTTCTTGGTCCAGAGCCATATGCCTCTACCCGCCATGTAACTTGCTGGTCTAAGGCGTGCGCCTTCATCAAATGCTGAAAGACATGATAGTCATCGTCGCCTTCCACTAGCATGACAAATTTGTTCGCCATCCTTAGCGCACCTCAATTTGTTCGCGGGTCACGATGGCAAGGTCACGCTCATCAAACACAACCGCCCCCACCCCCGCCTTCCGGTCTTCCAACCGTATTAAAACACCTTCTTCGTTTTCATTGTTGGCCGCCGCCTGCTGGAACGCCTGAATGCAGTCCCAGCTATGGGACGTGGCGAACACCTGCACATTCAAGCGATGCGCGACTTCAAAGATAAGCTTCCATAAATCCGGCAGCACCGAATAATGCAGCCCCGTATCCACCTCATCAATCAGCAGCATCCCATCTTTGGCATTGACCAGCGCCAGCGCAATCCCAAACATCCGGTTCATGCCCTCGCCCATGCTGCGGAGGGGAATTGGTACGCTGCTGGCTTCGGTTCTAACTTTTGCTATTCGTTCACCTTTGTTGCCTTCGCCTATTAAGTTCACTCCTACAACCTCTGGAGCTAAAATATCCAAAGCCTTCAGGACGTCAATTTCCAGATCGGATAGCGCAATGTTATCCCAATAAGTACCGATGTCTTCTGCCTGCAATCCAGAAGCCGACGTAAACACGCTATGGGACCTATGAAATGGTGCTGTTCCGGATCGTGGGACAAACAGAGAGTTAGGGCTGATCGCGAAGCTTTGCCACAGTTTCTTGTCAAGCTTGATGGCGAAACGTGGAACGGGATTGTCAACGCTTGCATACTGATGAGGTTTCAGCGGCTTGTATACAGTGCTTCCTTCGTCGTTGGTATCTTCTGTATACCACCTGATAGTGATTGACAACTTCTCGTCCTTCGACTCGACAGGTGAAATTTCTATAGGCTCAATGTTATCAGTTAATTCTTTGCGTCCATAAAACAAACTTTGGATAGCTAAAAGCCGCTTTTGCATGGTATCTACATCAGGTTGCAACCTTTCGGTCTTTTGGAAGTTTCCTTCATTTCTCTGTGATAATACCTGCCATACATAGCGTTGGCTTCCATTGTGAGCATAAAGCCACAATGCTTCCAACACACTGGATTTGCCGACGTTGTTTTTGCCGACGATTAAGTTCACGCGGCCTAGCTTTTCAATTCGCAGGTGCTTGAAGGCGCGGAAGTTTTTGATTTCAAGTGAGTCGAGTACAAGCGGCATAGGATTGTCAGACATAGGTTTACGCTCCGGTATTATTGTAGCACTCGGAACCCGGAGCGTCAAGGCATCGTCCCTTACCGAACGCGGCGTGATGAGGTATACTAAGCCATCAGAAACGCGCGGGCGCGGGGGAAGCAAGGGTTTATGTGCGGAATTACGGGATATGTCGGCGGGCGAACGAACAGCGTGCGGCTGACGCTGGACAGCTTGAAGCGGCTGGAATACCGGGG
>CAXTRL010000056.1:0-12250 GCA_964246575.1 uncultured Armatimonadales bacterium | reverse complement strand
GAACGAACAGCGTGCGGCTGACGCTGGACAGCTTGAAGCGGCTGGAATACCGGGGTTATGATTCGGCGGGGGTCGCCGTGGCGCGGCCCGGCGACGCCAAAGTCACGGTGCTGAAAAAGAAGGGCAAGCTCGGCAACTTGGAAGCCGCGCTGGATGGACTGGACAAGTCCGGCGGCACGGTGATCGCGCACACGCGCTGGGCGACTCATGGCAGGCCAAACGACGTCAACGCCCATCCCCACTCCGACTGCTCCGGGCGCATCGCACTCATCCACACCGGCATTATTGAGAATTATATCGGGCTGAAACAAAGGCTGACGGAAGCCGGTCATATCTTCCAAAGCGACACGGATACGGAAGTGCTGGTGCATCTGATTGAGTCGCATCTGGACTCGGCAGGGTCTTTAGAAGGCGCGGTGCGGGCGGCATTATCGGAAGTCACCGGGGCGTATGCGATCTGCGTGGTGTCGTCTGAAGAGCCGGACACGATCTATGCTGCCAAAACCGCGTCGCCGCTGATTATCGGCCTCGGTGAAGGGGAGAACTTTCTGGCGTCGGACATCCCGGCGGTCATGGGATACACCCGAAACGTCTTGGTGCTGGAAGACGGCGACTTTGCCCGCATCACGCCGGAAGGCGTGACGCTGACGACGCTTGACGGCCAGCCCTTAAGCCGCGAAGTCTTCCATGTGACCTGGGACGTCTCGACAGCGCAGAAGGGCGGCTACCCGCACTTTATGCTGAAAGAAATCTACGACCAGCCCCAGGCCATTCGGGACACCCTGCGCGGGCGCATCACCGAGGCGCATGGCGTCGCGTTCCCGGAGCTGAAGCTGCCGACGAGCAAACTCGTCAACTTCAACCGGATCGTAATTGTCGCCTGCGGCACGGCGTATAACGCCGGTCTTGTCGGCAAGAACTTTTACGAGCATCTGCTGCGCCGCCCGGTCGAAGTGCAGGTCGCCAGCGAGTTCCGCTACAATGATCCGATTATAGACGCCCAAACGCTCGCGATCATCATCTCCCAATCGGGCGAAACGGCGGACACACTGGCGGCGCTGCGGGAAGCCAAGATCAAAGGCGCGACGACGCTTGCCGTCGTCAACGTCGTCGGCTCGTCCATTGCCCGCGAGGCGGATGAAGTGCTGTACACTTACGCCGGGCCGGAGATTTGCGTGGCGTCCACCAAAGCTTATGTCACCCAGCTTATCGGCCTGTATCTGCTGGGCTTGTTTATCGCCCAGGAAGAAAACAAGCTCGGGCCGGGCGTGGTCGCCGCTTATGTCGAGCAGCTACAAAACCTGCCGGAACAAGTCGCCGAAATCTTAGCCGATACCAGCGCTGTCCAAGCCGCCGCGAAGCAGCTTGCGTCCTCGTCGTCGTTCTTTTTCTTAGGCCGCGGCTTTGACTACGCCGTGGCCCAAGAGGGCGCGTTGAAGCTCAAAGAAGTTTCGTACATTCATGCCGAAGCGTATGCCGCAGGGGAACTCAAGCACGGCCCGCTGGCACTGGTCGAGCCGGGTGTCACAGTCGTGTGCCTTGCGACCCAGTCCGCGTTGTACGACAAAATCCAGTCCAGCGTCAAGGAAGTCAAAGCCAGGGACGGCGCGGCTTTAGGCATCGTCAAAATCGGCGACGAGGGTTTGGATGAAAACTTTGTGGACACCGTTCTGCGCGTCCCCGCCACCCACGACACGTTCATGCCCGTCTTGGCGATTATCCCGATGCAGCTTTTGGCTTACTACATCGCGTCCGAGCTAGGCCGCGAGATAGACCAGCCCCGCAACCTGGCAAAATCCGTCACTGTAGAGTAAATAAACATCATGGATGAAAAACAATTGGAAGTAACGGATGGTTTCAGTTCGGCAGAGGTCGAAGCTAAGACCGGCTACTTGCGCGACTACATCAGCGGACAAACTGTGAAAGCCACACCGGAGGAAGTGGAAGCGGTTCAGGTTTTTTCCCGGCGACTTGTCGAAGATTACGGCTACGCGAAAGGTCAAATCCAAACCCGCCCGCAGCACCGTGTCCGGCGCAACCCTTCGGATGAGGAGAAATCGTATCCGACAGACATTGCCGTCTTCCAAGATGCGGAACACAAAACTGAAGATGACCTGTTCATGCTGGTGGAGTGCAAAAAGAAGAGCCGGAAAGACGGCATCGCGCAGCTTAAGCTTTACCTGGACATGAGCCGTGCCGACATCGGCGTTTGGTTTAACGGGGAAGAGCATCATTACCTGCGTAAAATCTACCAGAAAAACGGCAGCATCGCCTACAAAGAACTGCCGGCCATCCCTCGGCAAGGACAACGGCTGGAAGACATCGGCCTTTATTTCCGGCGTGATTTGAAACGTCCTTCCAATTTAAAGGCGGTTTTCCGTGACATACGCAATCATCTTGCCGGAAACACGACCGGCATCACCCGCGACGAGTCTCTGGCACAAGAAATTATCAACCTGCTTTTCTGCAAAATCTACGATGAAATTAACACAGGCCAAGATGAAATCGTCACGTTCCGCAGCGGATTAGAGGAAACCGCCGGGGATGTCAAAGCGCGAATTGTCAGCCTTTTTGAGAACAAAGTCAAGGCGGAATACGAAGATGTGTTTTCTCCAAAAGACGAAATCACTCTAGACGCAGAGAGCATTGTTTATATCGTCGGCGAACTTCAAAATTATAGCGTTACCGAGGCGGAGCGGGATGCTGTGGGCGATGCGTTTGAGGTTTTCATCGGCCCCGCCCTGCGCGGCAGCGAAGGCCAGTTTTTTACCCCGCGCAACGTCGTCAAGATGATGATTGACATTTTGGACCCGCAGCCGGGCGAAATGCTGATTGATCCGTCCTGCGGCTCCGGCGGCTTTTTAATTATGGCGCTGGAACACGTTTGGGAAAAAGTTGAGATCGAAGCGCAGCAAAAGCAGTGGAGTGATGTGCAGAAAGACCGCCGAAAGCGCGATGTCGCCACGCGGTTCTTTCGCGGCTTGGACAAAGACTCCTTTCTCGCCAAAGTCACGAAAGCCTACATGGCGATTATCGGCGACGGGCGCGGCGGGGTTTTCTGCGAGAACAGCCTGCTTCCCCCAGCGGAATGGGGCCATGCGACTCAAGCCAAGATCAAGCCGGCGTCTTTTGATGTCATTCTGACAAACCCGCCTTTTGGAGCTAAGATCCCAGTCGGCGGCACAAGCGTCCTGGCGCAGTATGACCTCGGCCATAAGTGGACAAAAGATAAAACGACCGGCGAGTTAGGGCGCAGCAACACGCTCCATGACGACCAGCCGCCGCAGATTTTGTTTCTGGAACGCTGTCTGCAACTGCTGAAACCCGGCGGGCGCATGGCGATTGTTTTGCCGGAATCGACGTTTGGAATGCCGACCTATGAGTATGTCATCACCCACCTACGCCGAAAAACCAAGATCACTGGCGTTGTCGCCATGCCGGAAGATTTGTTTAAGACTAGCGGCAAGGGTGGAACTCATGCCAAAGTTTGTGCGGTTTTCATAGAAAATACACCCCCTGCGCCGGGCGAAGATTATGACATCTTCATGGCGCAAGCCAAATGGTGCGGCCATGATTCACGCGGCAACCCAACCATACGGAAAAACACCGAAGGCGTACCAACGCTGCTTGATGATGTGCCGACAATCGGCACCCGCTACCAGGAAACGAAAGATGGCGTTATAAACAAAAAAGTTGCCAATCATCTCGGCTTCACGATGAAGTATTCGTCAATTGCGGGAAACATTTTCATTCCCAAATACTACGACCCTGAAGTCAGTGACGAACTTAGCGCCTTATCTGAAAGTCACGAATTAGTTTCCGTGCAGAGCCTGATTTCCGGGAAGCATTTAGAACTTTCTACGGGAGATGAGATCGGCAAGATGGCTTATGGAACCGGAAAAATTCCGTTCGTCCGCACTTCCGACATTTCTAATTCCGAGATAAAAATTGACCCAAAGCAAGGTGTGAGCGAAGCAATTTATCAGCAGTACGCCGCAAAACATGATGTCAAAGCGGGTGATATTCTCTTCGTCCGAGATGGGACTTATTTGATAGGAACGGCTTGCATGGTTTCTGCTTATGATGGCCCTATGCTTTATCAATCTCATATTCTAAAACTGCGGCTTTTGGAACACCCGACGCTGACGAGTGCGCTGCTTCTTGCAATTTTGTCTTCGCCTTCGGTGCGCCGTCAAATCAAATCCAAGCAGTTTACGGCAGACATCATAGACAGCATTGGGCATCGGTTCAATGAAATTGTTTTGCCGGTCCCCAAAGATGAAGCAGTACGCATCAAAATCAGCCGTGAAGTTCAAGACATTGTCAATGAGCGTGGGCGAATGCGGGAAAGGCTGCGCGAAATTGGCTTAGAAGTCGCGGGCATCAATGCACTTTCAGAAGAAGACAAAGAAGCGTTGGAGGCTGCCTAGCCGCCTCTTTAACCCACGAAGCAAATAATGAAAATTGAACCATTGGGCAGCAGGAACAAGCATTCATGGACCGGACACGAAAAATTGCCGTCACAATTTGGGTTCTGCTCGGACTGGTTGTGCTCACTGCACTGGACGCGCTGTTTGGCGGTTTGCGACTTGTCAGCAGCCGCGCTAATCAAGTGATAGATTTTGCCGTCTGCGGTCTGCCATTGGTTTGCGTAATTTTGCTGACCCATCTGCCACGTAGCAGAATGCGGCTTTTAGGTTTCGTGGGCCTCATTCCAATAGCTATATTTTGTGCACTTGGCGGCATTGGAGACGCGATTGGGGAAACGGCTTTTTCTGCAATAGTAATACGTCAATCAAGTATCCGGGTTGGTTATTCTCAAGTCGTCACTTATTACAGTGATGTAGGGATCATGGATGATGGCGAGGTTTTTGTCCAGCAGGAAATTACACTGTTGCCGGGGTTGATTTGGGTAAAGCCTGTCTTTGAGCCAGACGACACTCTTGACGTAAAGGTAAAAGCTTTAGACCGCCATCATATAGAATGTGATTATGTCGTTTACAGTGACGCCGTCAAGAACCCTGTTGCGGCAGCGAAAAGAGATGTGGCTTGGGTATTTTAACTGAGTTCGGCGACGCTTGGCGCGAGATGCTCCAAACGCTTGGGGTTTCCGAAGTAGACGCAGCGCAGATGAAGGCTGAAGTTTTGGCTTGCTATGGGGAACCGGAACGTGCGTACCATAACCTAAGCCATGTGCTGCGGGTTTGGCAGGACGTGAAGCAGTATGCGGCGGAAGAAGGCGTTGTAGACACAGGTGCGGTTCAGATGGCTGCGCTGCTGCATGATGTTGTATATGACACTCGGCGGCAGGACAATGAAACGCGGAGCGCGGAGTTTGTGATGGATTGGGGACGAAAGTTAGGCGCGGCGTCTTCCACTGTAGAGCGGGCGTCCGAGATCATTTTGGCGACGCAGCAGCACGGGCCGACGGACTTGGTAGAAATCGGCGTGGTGCTGGATGCCGATCTGACAATTCTGGCGGCAGAATGGGAAGAATATGATGCTTACCGTGGCGCGATCCGGCAGGAGTACGCCTGGGTGACGGAGGCAGATTGGAACGCTGGACGGGGGCGCATGCTGGCAGCGTTTCTGGACCGGGAACAGATTTACCACCGCCCGGCAGTGAAAGACAGGCTGGAAGAAGCGGCGCGGGAAAACATCAAGCGGGAGCTGTCGCGGCTAACAAACTAAAGATACCGACAAGCAATTTAGCGAAGAAGAGTTTATGAAGAAAATTGGACTGATGGGCTGCGGGATGATTGCGGATTTCGGGCATATCCCGGCGATTTTGGCGACGCAGGGGCTGGAAGCGTGGGCGGTCTATGACCCGGACCCGGAACATGCTTACGGCTTGCAGCACAAGTACGGCATCCCGCACGGCTACACAATCAGCTCGATGTTTTTTGAGTCCGGCATTGATGCCGTTGTCGTGGCCTCGGCAGCTCCCGCGCATTTGTCGAATGTGCAGGAAGCGGCCCGCCATGGCTTGCCGGTGCTGTGCGAGAAGCCGCTGGCAATGACTGATGACGACGCGGCGCTAATGATTAAGACCATGGACGACGCCGGGCTGATGCTGGCGGCGGGCTTCTGCTATCGGTACAGCGCAGTCGCGCAGAACATCAAGCGGCTGGTATCTGAAGGGACCATCGGCGAAGTCCGCGCCCTGCGGCTGGTCTACATTTGGAACCTGCACGGGCGGGATCGGGTGACGTCGGCGGGCGAAATCATTTCTAACCCCTACTTCCACGGGCGCATGATCGAAGGCGGCCCGCTGGTGGACTGCGGGGTGCATCAAATTGACCTAGCCCGGTGGTGGCTTGGGTCCGAAGTGGCGGAGTTCCAGGCGGCGGGGGCGTGGGTGGAAAACTACGAAGCGCCGGACCATGTGTGGCTGCACATGGACCATCAGAACCGGGCGCACACGATGGTGGAAATGAGCTTCACTTATGGCCACACGGCGCGGGACCCCAGGGCGCATTTTTCGTACCATTTGATCGGCACCGAGGGCGTGATCCGCTACGACCGGGACGGCTGGGTGTTTGAAGTTCGCACCAAGCACGGGACGCACCGGCTGCCGGGGGCTAGTGAAAAGAACTTTGAGGGCCTCTACGCCGCCTGGGCCAAAGCCCTGGAAACCGGCGACCGATCCGACCTGCCGACCGGCTACGACGGCCTGCGGGCGACGCAGATTGCACGGGTAGCAACGGAAAATGTCATCGCGCATCACCACAAATAGCTTTCTCCTGAGCGGAGACTTAGATGCATTGGGCCTGGCTTCGGGAATTGTCTGCCTGGCGGAACCAAACTCGCGCTGGGCAGGGCTGTTCCAAGCCGAAGCCGACCGTGTGAAAGCCGGACTGGGACCGGCGCTTCTTGGACTGGAGCATTACGGCAGCACATCGGTGCCCGGCATCAAGGCCAAGCCGATTTTGGATATACTGGCCGGCGTTGAAACATTCGCCGAGGGGCTAGGGCTGGCGGCACCGCTGGCGGCGCTGGGTTATGATTACGCTGGTCCGGACATTGTTCCCGGTCATCACCTTTTCGGCAAAGGCGCTGTGCGAACTCACCTTCTCCATGTGGTTGAATACCAGAGCGTGATTTGGAACGAGGGCCTTCAATTCCGCGATGCGCTGCGGGCCGATCCAGCGCTGGCGCGTTCGTATGAAGCGCTGAAAGTCCACCTCAGCCGGCAGCACGCCGAAAGCCGCGCCGAGTACACCGCGGCCAAAACCGTTTTCATTCAATCTGTGCTGAACCGACACTAGCCTGAACCCGCTGCCACAAAATGCGCCCCTGCCGATAGTCGGCAGAGGCGCTTTTGCTGTGCGTGGTGACGCGAAACTACATGAATCAGAACTACATGGTGGTCTTGGTCATGGGCTTCATGGTAGACTTCATCATGGGCTTCTTCATCATGGTTTTCTTTTTCATCATCATCTTCTTGCTGGTCATTTTCTTGGCCATCATGGGCTTCTTCATCATGGGCTTGCTCATGGTGGAAGTCTGCGCGATGGCAGGAACGACGAGAGTAGCGACGGCGGCGACGGCGAGGACTTGGCTAATTAACTTCATGGAATGAAGCCTCCTTGGGTGTATTTCACCTGCTACAGCGTTTCAAGGAGGAACAAAAGTTCCAATACTTTCAATCTTTTTTTGTTTTTTTTCGGAACCTGTTTGCGGCTGCGCTCGTCAAGGAAAAGATGCTGCTGAGAAGCAAAACAGACCCATAAAGGAACAAATGCTATGAGATTACTAGGAAAACAACCGTTCGGTCAGTGGCTCCTTCTTCTTTTCATTCTTGCCGCCAGCCTGCTCGCCGGCTGCAACGAGCATACCGATAAGCTGAGCGACATTGACAACAATCCATCGGCGTATGTCAACAAAGACGTCACCGTCGCCGGCGAAGTCACCCAAGTCTACGAGCTGCCGCTTGGCATTGCCAATGTCGCCGCGTACCGCCTCAGCGACGGCACCGGCCAAACGTGGGTCATCAGCCGGGCCGGTGCGCCGCTCAAAGGCGACAAAGTCGGCCTCAAGGGAACCGTGCGCCCCGAAGGCCGCGTCGGCAGTGAAGTCTTGACCAATATCATTGAAGAAAAGCAGCGGAAGATTGAGTAAGATCAGCAGAAAACCGGCACTGGAAGTGCCGGTCCACTATTGCATGAAAGTGTCTCCGATACGAAGTAATGCCGTCCTCGGCATACACTGAAGAAAAGCCTAATGCCGATGGCATTTAGTCCCGCAGGGACTTTCACTCCATAGTAGACTGGCACTTCCAGTGCCGGCTCCCCTATTCGTGCCTGCTCTACTCCTTCTCCAAAAGCGCCTGCATTGCGGGACGGGTCATGCGGTACAGGAACCACTCTTTCATGCGCCTCGCCCCCATGCGGTCGTACATGGCCTGGGCGCTCGTGTTCCAGTCCAGGCACGTCCACTCCATGCGCCCGCAGCCGCGCTCCGAAGCCGTGCGGACGCAGTGCCGCAGCAGGGCCGTTCCGATGCCCTGCTTGCGGTATTGCGGCAGCACGAACACGTCTTCCAAATACAGCGACGGCTGAGCCAAAAACGTCGAATACGTTTGCAGCAGCAGCGCATAACCGACCGGGCCGGGCGCACCTTCCACTTCCGCCAGCATCACCTCAAATTTCGGCGCATCTCCAAAGCCATGCTCAATCAGCCGCGCCTGCGCCTCGGCGTCCGGCGGCGGCAAGTTCTCGAATTCCGCCAGCGCAATAATCAGCCCAATCACCGCCTCCGCATCCGCCCGCTCCGCCCGCCGCAGTGTAATGTTTGTCATAGTCTCATCTTCCTTAACTTGCTTCATCCAATTCGTTTTCTTGGATTTGCCGGTTGATTTCCTCTGCGTGGAAACGTACATAGTTCCAAGCGTTCGCTAAATCCTGAGCGTGAGGTGTGGGATACGCTTGCAGGAGTTCTACCTCGCTTGTTCCCAAGCGCCTTGCCTATTCCAGCAGCCAAACAGGAATGCGTGTGCGGACAACGCATGGTTCGCCGCCGCAGACATTAGGGATGCTTTCGACGCCAGGGAACGCATCGCTGAGGTCGCGGGCGACCCACTGCAAAAGCTGCGCTTTTTCCCTGCGTGTAAGACTCGGCAGCAGTTTTTCGGCATCTTGAATTGTGCTCATCTTAAGTGTTCCTATTTCGCGATTGCCTTACAATTTCCTGCCTAGCGCGAAATTGATTCGCTCCTGCAAAGGGGGGTGGGTGAACAGCCAGAATTTGATGAACGGGGGCGGGTTGGGGTCGCTTAAATTTTGCTCGGAGAGGGAAACGAAGGCGCGGGCCATCGCGGGGCCGTTGCCGGTGATTTGCAGGCCGTAGGCATCGGCCTGATGCTCGACTTCGCGGGAAACGCCGTTGGTCACGGGAGCCAGCAGGAAGGAAAAAAGCGAGACGGTCAGGAGCAGGGCAGGCGTCGCGGCGTAATCGGTCAAGCCGTCAATGCGCCAGCGGGGGCCGAAGCGGCGCAGCAGCCACTCGGCGAAGCGCTGGGCCAGCGGCAGGGCAAGCAGCAGGCCAAAGACGGTCAGTAGAAAACCCCGATACAGGTGTTTTAAGACATAGTGGCCCATTTCATGCCCGACAATCGCCAGAAGCTGGTCCTGGGGCATTCGCGGCGGCAGGATAGTGTCCCACAGCACAATCCGGGCAGATGAGCCGATGCCGGTGACGTAGGCGTTTGTTTCGTTGGTTTGCTTGCTCTTGTCTACAACGTAGATAGGCGCGTCGGGAATGCCGGCTTTGGCGGCAAGCGCTTCAATCTGCGTCCGCAGCGGGCTTGGCGGCAGCGGGGTAAATTTGTTGAACAGGGGGTCAACAACCAAAGGCGCGGCGAAGATGCCGAACGCAATTAGGGGAATGAGCGCGGCCCAGAACCACACCGCCCAGCGGCGCGGGAAGCGGCTTATCAGCCAAAACAGCAGCCACAGCACCGGCACGGTTGTCGCAATGCCGACGGCGACGCTTTTCAGCACGTCTTCCAGCCAGCCGCCGAAGCTTTCCGAGGACAGACCGTAAGCGTGGGGCAGGTAAAAGCCGCTGTAATACGTGAGTGGGGTGTGCAGCAGAAGCAACGCCGCCGTCAGGAGCGTGTAGTAGCCCAGCAGGCGCAGCCCTGAGAACCGGAGCGGCTGAACCGCCTGCCGCAGACGCGCGGACAGGCCGGAAGCCAGCACGAGCCACAGCGCCAGCAGGCCGTAGGCGGTTCCGGCGAAGTAAAGCGCGTAGCCGATTTCCGAGTACCGCTTCATTTGCGGCGTGACGACCGGCGGGCGAACGTCGGCACCCACCGGCGCGGCATGGGCGGCAGCAACATGGGCGGCAGCAAGCGGCAGGCAGAGAACGATCAAGCAAAGGAAGAAAATGCGGCAGGATATGCGTCCTATCTTTTTCTTCCTATCTTTTTCTGCCGACTTCTTCGTCGCTTTTGGGCGTGTCGTACTTCCGTGCGGCTTGGCCTTCTTTTTGATTTGTGTTTTGGCCTGTTTTGCGAACACGCTGCGCCCGGTCCCGCTGCTTGGACCGCGAAAGCGGCGAACCGGAGCCGGTGGAAGCCTCGATGGCAGGGGTGGCAAGCGCGGCGCGTTTCAAGCGGGCGCGGCTTTTTTGCTCAATTTCAGAAGCATAAACCGCCGAAACTTCCGCGCCGAGCAGCAAAATCATCATGGAATAGTAAATCCAGAGGACAAAAGCGATCAGGTTACCTAAGTCACCATACAGCGAGGCTTTGGGCTTGAGCAGAAGAACAGACAGCCCTTTTTTGGCGATCTCGAATGCAATCGCCGCCGCCGCGCCGCCGACCAAAGCTGACTTCCAGGAGATATTGGCGGAAGGAGACGGCAGGAACTTGTAGATGACCGCATACATCAGGCCGCTGACCACCACCGCGCCTAGTTCCACTAGACCCGCTTCAATTGCGCCTTCAAACGGAATCTCATGGGCAAAGCGGCTTGCGGAAATCGCCGTGGAAACGGCAGTGACGCCGAGCGACAAAATCAGCAGCAGACCCGCACCCACAAGCAGGCCAAGCGCAACGCCGCGCAGGACAAACCAATTGCGTTTTTCTTTGGCCTCCCACGCCGCATTCATAGCCGTGGAGCCGTTGACGAAGATCTGGATGGCAGCCCACACAACGCCGAGAAAGCCGACGAGGCCAGCGACGCCATGCCCGTCAATGATGTTGATGAGTGTCGGCCCGGCCCCACCGTGCCCGTCGGAAATATGGGCCTGGTCCATGAATTTGACAACTTCCGCGTTCGCCGCTCCCGGCAGAACCTGACTTGCCAGCAGACCCTTAATCTGCACGACGGCTTCACTTGGGTTGTGCGCGTAGACCAGCCCGAGGCCCCAAAGGCCAATCAGAAGCAGCGGGACCAGGGCCAGCACGAGAAAGAACGCCAGGCCGGCGGCCAGTAGGCCGCCGTTGTCCCGGCCAAACCGGGCAAATACGTCCAGCGTGAATTTCACGAGGAAGATGCGCTGAAGACGGGACCAAAGTGTTAGGAAAAACTTCATAGGTGTTAGCCGGGACGAACATGGGCGGTGGACGGCTCGGAGGCAGGATTGCCGGAGGCATCCAGCACGGTGGCCGTGATCGTGAAGACCGTGTCGCGGCTTTTTCCGATCAAAGACTTCATTTGGAGAGGCAGGTCATCCGCTTCCCAGTCCCCATCTTTGTTTGCAGACACATCTTTGCTGCTGCTTTCGCCTTGAACGGGCAGAATGCCGCCAAGCGCCTCGCTGACGTAGGAAACTGTGACCCGAACGGTGCTGCCGGGCTGGGCGCGGCCTTTCACGGCAAGCGGCGCGGTTTCATCCACGAAATCGCTGTCTTTCGGGGCGACAATCCGGGGCGCGGGCGGCGGGCCGCCGACAAGCGAAAGGCGCGTTGCCGGCTTTGTGACTGCCGTGCCGTCGCGGTCGACAAAGTGGGCCAGGATGGGCGCGTTTTGGAGGCTGTCGCCGGCTTTGACCGTGTATTCGCCGATATACTGCCCCGGCGTGTCGGTTTCCTTGAGCGGGATTTTCTGTTTCAAGCCGCCGATGCTGGCCGACGCTTTGCCGCCTGGCGTCGCAGCCAGAACGAACACAATGGTCGCGCCGGCCCGGACCGTGCTGCCGGCCGGCTCATTGGTGGTGAAAGACCGGACAAGGTGAGGGGGCACAATTTGGAACGCCCAGCTTGCGGCAGCGGTGTTGCCGGCCCGGTCACTGACAGTCAACC
>CAXTRL010000055.1:0-14726 GCA_964246575.1 uncultured Armatimonadales bacterium | reverse complement strand
CTTGCTTTTGTTTCTGCACGAACACAACAAAAACTGTCTAAACTAGGACACTACCCAGATTTATTCCAGGTACCACGCCCTTCTAGGTCTGCCCTCTGGGTAGCCGTATGTTTTAACACATGGTTTCAATAAGGATGATGCCTGTTACCGTTCACGAAATCGCTGAAGACGAACTGTTCGCGCTGCTGAACCTCTACGCCTATCTGCACCCGGAAGATGAAATACCGACGCTGGATGAGGTGACGCCAGCCTGGAAGGCGCTGCGGCAGGACCCGAGCCAGCACATTTTGGGAGCGTACTGCAACGGATCTTTGGCTTCGACCTGCACGCTTGTTGTCGTGCCGAACTTGACGCGCAGTATGCGTCCTTACGGCTTGATTGAGAATGTCGTGACCCATCCCGACTACCGAAAGCGCGGCCTCGGAACCGCAGTGCTGAAGCACGCTCTGGCAGCGGCCTGGGAGCGCGGCTGTTACAAAGTCATGCTGCTGACGGGCAGCAAGAAAGAGGAGACGCTGCGGTTCTACGAACAAGCCGGCTTCCAGCGCGGTGTTAAGACCGGCTTTGTTGCGCGTCCAGGCGGCTGACACCTTTTGCTCCTCTACACTGCCATTTTAAGCGCCTTGGCGCCGCCGTTTTTGCTGATTGTTCTTGGCTACGGCCTCAAGCGCCTGCGGGTCATGCACCCGGCGCATGTGCCTATTCTCAACGACATCGTTTTGAACGTCACCCTGCCGGCGCTGATTTTGCTGGGGCTGCTTCGCGCTCCGGCATTGTCGCCGCGCCTGGCCCTGCCGGTCGCAGCGCTGTTTGTAGCGGAAATCGCCGCGCTCGCGGTGGTTTACGGGATAGGACGCGGGCTGCACCTGCCCCGCCGCCTGCTGGGGGCGACCTTGATGGTCGGCGTGTTCGGCAACACCAGCTTTATCGGCTACCCGCTGACCCTGGCGATCTTCCCTCGCCAGTTCTCCGTCACTATTCTGCTGGACCAGTTTGGGATGACCCTGCCGATGTATGTTTCCGCCGCGCTTCTGGGCGCACGGTTCGGCGGCGGGGACGGCAGCGGCGGACACGGGGCGGCGATTGGCCGGTTCTTCCGGTCGCCGATCTTTGTCAGCGCCGTGCTGGGGTTGGGGCTGCATTCCCTGCCGCCCTTGCCCTTGTTTCAAGCCACCTTGCTCCAAAGAGTGGGACTGATTTTGATGCAGTGTTTGGGCTACTTGGGCCAGGGAACCACGCCGCTGGTACTGCTCGCGCTCGGCGTCGCCCTCCGGCCCGGCGCAGCTTTCAAGCAGCCCTGGGCGCTTGCGCTGGCCTGCGGCAGCAAGCTGCTGCTCTGCCCGCTCTTGGTCTGGCTGCTCTGCCGGGAGTTCGGAGTACACGGGGAAGTGCAGGCGGACACAATTCTAGAAACGGCCATGCCGACCGCTGTGCTGGCATCAGTGCTGTCGGGCCAAAACGACATGGAAGGCGACTTCGCTGTCGGCGTCGTGTTTGTCGCCACCGTCCTGTCCGCCCTCACCGTCCCCCTGCTGCTGACTTTCTTGCGTTAACTGACTTCTTGCAGAGACGGATCAAATCAAAGATTATATCCCCCGGTGGCTTCAAGACGCTGGCCGGTGAGCCATTGGGCTTCGTCGCTGCACAGCAGGGCGACAACGCCGCTGATGTCCTGCGCTTCCCCAAGCCGTCCCATCGGCGTTTGTGCGATAATGTATTCCTGCGCTTTCAGATTGCTGCGAATCGCGGCGTTGTTGAAATCGGTTACGATGCCGCCCGGTGCGACAGTGTTGGCCCGGATGCCGCGCGGGCCATATTCTTTCGCCACATAGCGCGAGAACACTTCAACTGCTCCTTTGCAGGAAGCGTAAGCCGCATAACTTGGCACGTTGTAACGGTCGGCAGCCGCCGTGATGAAAACGACACCGCCGCCGTCATTCATCAGTGCCAATGCCTTCTGAGTGAGGAAGACGACACCCTTGAAATGAACATTTACAAAGCTGTCAAAGTCGGATTCGGTAAGGTTTTCCAGGGGAATGGCTTTGCCGAACCCGGCGTTGTTGATCAGAAAGTCAATTTTCCCTGCGCCGAAGCTTTCAAGCAGTACGCCTTTGAGCCGCTCCAAGAACAAGTCAAAGGAAGATGCCTGCGAAACATCCAGCGGCAGCGCCGCCGCTGCTCCGCCGGACGCCCGGATTTCCTCCGCGACGCGGTCCCCTTCCTCCTTGTTCGAGTGATAAGTCAGTACGACGCCTATGCCTCTTTTGGCGAGGGAAAGCGCAATTGCTTTCCCAATGCCCCGGCTGCCGCCCGTGACAAGTGCGATTTTGGCCTTCGGAGCGGCCTCGTTTTCCAGAGTGCTGTGTTTAGACATGTTTTTGTTCCTTTCGATCCGGTCAGTGTGGAAGTGCAGTGAGATTAAGCGACCATCCGCCAAAATGCGTCAAACCCAGCCGTGCAATGCTTGTCGGCATTGACCGGGTCACGGAGCATGAAGTCAATGGTGGTGTCAGCCAGCGTACTCATCAGGGCCATGGTGAACTCCGAGGAAACACCGCGCATCGAGCCGTTTTCGCAGATCCGTTCCAGAAGCTCCCGAACGCCGGCAAGCGCGTGGCTCGCAGTTTGACGGTTTTCCAAAGTGACATCGTCCAGAATATCGAGATGCGCGAGCGTCCGGCGCTTTTCAGGGCAGGATGTCGCCCAGTGCAGCCAGTGAGACCACAAGTAAAGTGCCTGTGCGCGAACGTCGTGCTTAATGGGGAGTCCGTCCAGGGCAGCCGCCGCCATCTCCAATTTCAGCTCGACATAAAGCTGGTTCAGCAAGTCGGCCTTCGTGCCAAAGTAGGTGAAAAGCGACCCATTCGAGACACCTGCTTCCTGCGCGATCATCGCAGTGGGTGCGCTCAGCCCCTGGGAGGCGATCACACGGATCGCCGCCGCCAGGATCGCGTTCCGTTTGTCGTCACTTTTCGGTCTGGCCATGCTTTATCTCCTAAGCTGCTTGATTATTATATCAAAGAGTGACTAGTTAGTCAACTATTTTGCCCAACAGTCAGCAAATATTCTTCAGCTTCTGCGAGAAATGACTGTCAGGCTTCCTATCGCTGCTGGCTGTGCTTCGGTAAAGCTATGTCGGCGTCAGCAAAAAGGCATGTAACTGTCCGCCATGCTTTCCTTGCCCGACGATTTGGCCCTGATTATTGAGACCCTTCGCGTCGATGAGCGTCCATCCGCTTTCTGCTGGGATCAAGGCATTCAAAGCAGCCATTTTGCTGTCATGCCAAATAAACGCAGCATCCTTGCCACTCGGATCTGCGGCCCTGCCAACCACGACGCGGTCGTCGTTGATGGCACGGGGAACGCAGCCTTTTGATGCATCAATGCCGGGCGCAGGGTTCTCAGGAGCGACCAGAGCGGTCAAGACGCCGTTGTTCCACAGAAATCCGCCGAAAGACAAAGTGGGAGGAATTAAAGCTGACGCCGGTTTCCCTTCCATGAGGTCTTGAACGTACTTTGCAAATGCAGCCGTCCCGAAAGTTGCCACGCCCAAGATGCAGCCGTTGTTGTTGATCGCGACCGCTTCACTTTGACTCGCTGCCCCCGGCAGGCTGCCGAGCAGGGTGACGCCTTTTGTATCCCACAAAACTGCCTCCGTCAGATAAGAAGACTGCGGCCCGACTTTCTGTAAAAATCCCACCGCCTGCCCCGCGTTGTTGATCCCCTTGACTACCCCTGAAATATATAGGGAAGGTATCTCCAGAAGCTGAAGCTCAGTATCGCGCCAAACAGCGGCGGAGAGTTTATTGGGCGAGGAGGCGTCCACAAGAAGCATACCGGCAGCCTGCCCGCCGTCATTCAGCGCAGCGACCTGCCCGGAAACAGCGCCTTTCGGCAGGATGCTTTTCCATTTCCCACCGCTGTATAAAACAGGACTGACTTTCAGCGGTGAAAAATCAGACGCAAATCCCGCTAGATATTTGAACCCAGCCATTTGCCCTTTATTGTTGATGCCGAACACCGCGCGGGAGCGCCCAAAATCAGTCACTTTGCTGTCGCGCCACAGAAACGAGTGATTTGCCTGGGGCGAGAACTCTTTGCTGCTTCCCGTTCCGAGAGTGCCTACGACTTCACCCCAGTCATTGATTGCATGAGCCGCACTTCCAGCACGCTCAATGAGGCCAAGGTCAGACACATCATAATTCGCGTTCTCAAAGCTAAACATTATCCTGCCCTTTTGCTCTTCCAGTCACGCCTAAAGGCCGATGTCGCTGACGATGCCCTGGACAAACTCGCGGGCGGCCCGCATCTCGTCAATCGTGGTGACATTCTCAATCACAACCGGCACTTCGGGCAGAAATTGGGCGATGGCGCGAAGCTGCATTGCAAAGTCCAGCACTCCCTTCCCAGGGGCGGCAAAGGCGCGGGTGCCGGCGGCGTCCAGCGCGAAGTCTTTCAAGTGGACCAGGCCGACAGCGGGGGCCATGCGGGCGACCACATCGGGGATCAGCGCTTTCTGGGCCGCGAAGCCGCGTGCGGTCAGGAGGTTCGGAGCATCCAAAACTACCTGGACGTCGCCGCCGGGGAACCGCCGGGCGAGGCGCACGCAGGCGGCGGCATGGTCCAGCACATGCGCGATAAACGGCTCCAGCACAATCTGCACCGGCAGGCCGCGCACCTGCTCCCGCATCCCGCTGAGCGCGATATACAGGCTGTTGAATGTTTCTTCTTCGGCGTTCAGCAGGTTCGGCGCGGCCAGCGTCTTGCCGTGTGTCCCGCTCCAGCAGACCAGCCGCTCGACCCCGTTCATCATGCCCATGTTCTCCGCCAGCGTCCGCCAGTCCGTGCCGTCTACCCCGTGCATACTTGGGTCTTCCAGCCGCAACGGGTTCATGTAACAGCCGACGGCATCCACATGAAAGCCGGCGTTGCGGGCTGCGACACCCATTTCCCGCACTTCGCCCGCCGTAATGCCGTGAATGAACGAAGTCACCTGCCCCCGATGAAACCCTGCCTCGGTGGCGTACCAGAACGCCGCCGGGATGTCCGTCTCCTCGTAAATATGGATCATAACGCCGAGTTCCATTGCAGGGCAATCTCCTAAAGCCAACAGGAATGGCGAGGGAGTGAACTCCACTCGCTGGTTAGGTTCGTTCTTCGGACGAGAAGACTACAAAGCTGATCGCGCTGCTCTTTCGTCCGAAGGACGACCCCACTTAGCGAGAGGAGTTCACTCCCTCGCTAGGGACGAAGCGCCAAGCCGCCACCTGCGTGGCGGAAGAGGATGAATCCGAATTTTGTCCTGTGTAGGCGGGACCTTTGCGTCCGCGCTCCTCAGCGAGGGCGTTCACCCCCTCGTTCGCTTGCTATTTTACCACGTTCTGCTTTGCCTGCGTTTTGGCAGGCTCGCTTTTTGCTTCCGGCAGCACGGTAAATGTGATGCCTTGAACCTTGTCAAAATCCTCTCGGTAAGGTTCCATGCCGGCGAGATTCCAGCCTTGCGCCGTCTTGCGCCAAGTTTGCTTCCAATCGTAAGTAAGTGCTGTTAATGTATTGTTGCCGCGTAGTTTCAGATGGCAGGCGTAAACCTCATGGGATAGGGCCACCACGTCCAGTTCGGTGACTGAAAGCGGGCGGACTGCCGCGCTGAAACAAGTTCCCGGAAGGTTAACTCTGCAAGCGTTAAGTTCTTCGACCGCGGCTTTGCCGGTGAGCGGCGGGCCTGCCCCTCCCAGCGCAAAGTCAGGGGTGATAAATGTTTTCAAGCCGTCAGCACCATGATCTCTAACAGCTTTAGCATAAGCGGCACAGACTTTGACAAACTGAATTGTCGCTGGGCTTGGCCGCAAGTTAAGAGGATTTGGAACGGCGGCGGTGTCATCCGCATGAGCGGAAGACAGGAAAAAGACGAACAAGATAGCTGCAATTGTCGTTTTCTGCATGAGGCTTTGCATAGGTTTCTCCTGAGACAATCACAAGGAACGCTTACTGCTTCATCTCGGTGCGCCACTGGGCGGCGGCTTCGCCGGGGGCATCGCAGGACGGCAGGCCAACCGAAGCGCAGCCGGGTCATTTATGCCAGACAGTCGCTTCATCTATTCGTCGGACTGCTCGCGTTCTCCTGCTTCTTCTGTGTCACTGCCCATAGGCAGGATCAGCGTGAAGACCGCGCCCGGCGGCTTGTCCGGCGGGGCATTCACGGCTCCCATGCGCCCGCCATGCGCTTCGGCGATGGCCCGGCACAGCGCAAGGCCAAGCCCTGTCCCGTGAATTGTGCTGTTTTGATGCGCTCGGCCTCGGAAGAAACGCTCAAACAGATGCGTTTCTTCGCCCGGCACAAGGCCAGGGCCGTGGTCGCGCACGGTGAGGGTCGCTTCGGAACGCCCGGCGGCGGCGCAGACGAAAATCGGCGTCCCCGGCGGCGTGTATTTCACGGCGTTTTGGAGAAGATTGGTCAGCACCAAAGCAATCTGCGTGTAATCGGCCTGCACCAGCGGCAAGTCGGGAGCGGCCAGCACTTCCACCCGCGCGGCTTCGTTGTCCGGCTGGCGGTCCAGTGCCGTGCCGATAATCTCCACCAAGTCGCACCAGTCTTTGCGCGGCTGCCAGGCTCCGGCTTCCAGACGCGACAAGTCCAGCAAGTTGGACACTAAAGCCGTCAAGCGGTCGGCTTCCGTGTTGATCGCGGACAGCGTTTCCCAAGACGCTTTGAGGTCCCAAACCGCGTCCGGCTGGAGCAGGCCCGTGGCCGACGCTTTAATGGCCGCAAGCGGCGTCCGCAGCTCATGGGACACCAAAGACAGCAGCGAGTCTTTGAGCAGGTCGGCTTCGCGCAACGCTTGGGCTTGCGCGGCCTGCGCCGCCAGGGCGTCGCGGGCGATGACCACGGCGGCATGGTTGGCAAGCGTTCGGATCAAACGCTCGTCGGCGGCGGAAAATGGCCTGCCGTCCCGGCGCGGCCCGACATACAGCACCCCTACCCGGCCGCCGTCGGCATGAAGCGGCAGATAGACTCCCAGCGTGTCCGCCGCGCCCGTCGGCAGCGCCCGCCGGGACTGGCGCACGGCCTGGTCCCACAAGAAACGCCGCCCGCCAAAGCCGATGGCCTGGTCCTGCTCCGCCGCGCTTTCCGCCATTTGTGTCACGGCGTCCGGGATGGGATCGCTTTGGACCGGCGGCACCAGCCGCTCCGAATGCGCGTCCCGCCGAAACACCAGGCAGGAGCGGGCCTGGCACAGCGTCTGCATCTGCCCTGAAAGCGCCAGCAGCAGGCGATCCGCCCGCACTTCCCGGCTCAAGGTTTCGCTGGCTTCAAACAGCAAAGCGATCTCCGCTTCCCGCGCCTGTGCCTGCTCGGTTTGGGTCCTTGCCCGCGCCGCAAGCTGGGCCGTGGACACGGCGGCGACTAGGAATACGCCCAGCGACAGCCAGTCGCGTGGGTCCGTGACCGTAAAAGTTCCAAACGGTGGCAGAAAAAAGAAGTCCCAGCACAAAAAGCTGAGAACTGCTCCAAAGACCGCCGGGCCGAAGCCAAGCCGAATGGCGCAGGCAATGACCACCGGCAGGTACAAAAGCGACGCCTGCCCCTTGTCCAGCGCGTGCCGCAGCAGCCAGAACCCGCCCGTCGCCAGTCCAATCCCCATGCCGGCCCACAAGTAGCCGGACTTGCGGCGCGGGTCCAAAATGCGCCAAACGGCGAAAAAGCGCGGAATGTCTTGGATAGAAACCACAGGCATAGTATACTGCGTATTGAATAGAAAGAACTATGCGTGAGATGCCCATGCCGTTCAGTACCATGCCATGAATGGCACGGCTATATGGCGCGGACGCCACGAAGTACCGCTTCTGCACTGGCAGACCTGGCTACCCGGAGGGCAGACCTGGAAGGCGCGGCACTCGGAAAGATTATCTGTATTAACCCCGCGACGCTGTGTTTTGTGGCGTCCGCGCCATATAGCCGTGCGTTTTAACGCATGGCTTGAAATGGCTTAATCCGTTGACAAGCAGGAAAACCCGCCGCTTTTCCCGAACAAAACACCGACATGAAACAACTGCGAAACGAGTGGAACGACTTCTTTTTCAAGCCCATCTCCCCGGTCACATTGGGCCTGTTCCGGCTGGTGTTCGGGTTCTGGACCCTGGGCTACGGCGTACTGCTGTTCCCGGAGCGCTGGACCTGGTTCTCCAACCGTGGCGTTTTGACAGCCTCCGAAGCGGCGGCGTACAACGGCGGCGTCGGCACTTACGTTCATCAAAACGACCTGCTGATCCTGCCCGGTGCGGACCACTGGCTGACCCTGTTTTTTGTTGTGTATCTTCTGGCCGCTTTCTGCTTGATGATTGGCTTTTGGAGCCGCATCAGTGCGGCTTTCGTGTATGTCGGCATCTGTGCCCTTCACGCCCGCGCCGCGCCCATCCACAACAGCGGCGACACGGTCATGGTGGTCATGGCCGCTTATTTAGTTTTTAGCCCCTGCGGCGCGGCCTGCTCGGTAGATAGGTTGATTCGCATCTTTCGCGGCACCGAGGGCGACACCCCGCCGCTGGTCGTGGCCTGGGCGCAGCGGCTGATGCAGCTACAAATTACCGTGCTGTATCTTTGCGCGTCCCTCTCCAAAGCCACCGGCGGCGCTTGGCAGGACGGCACGGCGGTTTACTACCCGATGCACCTGCCGGAATCGGTCCGGTTCCCGGTGCTGGGCGCAGATAACATTTACGTCATTAACATGGTCACCTGGGGAACCGTCGCAATTGAGCTGGCCCTCGGCACCATCGTCTGGGTGCCGCGCCTGCGCCTGTATGTTCTGGCCGGCGGCGTTTTGCTGCATCTCGGTATTGAGTACGGCATGAACATCCCGTTCTTTTCGGCCCTGATGATTACGTCCTATATCAATTTCCTGAAGCCTTCCGAAGTCGCCGTGTTTCTTCAGTGGGCCAAGCGCCCTCTTGGCCTGGTCCCGCTCCGCCTCGTCTACGACGGCCAGTGCGACTTCTGCAAATCATGCCTCTTGGTGGTCCGCTTCCTCGACGTTTTCCGCGTCATCACGTTTATCGACTCCCACGACCCCGAAGCGCTGGCTTCCACCGGCGTCCGCTTCGAAGACGCCGAGGAGGCCGCCTACGCCGTCCGCCCCAATGGCCGCCAGTTCGCCGGTTTCGACGCCTTCCGCCAAGTCGCCTGGAACCTCCCCGTCACCGCCCTTCTGGCCCCCCTGCTTTACCTCCCCGGCGTCCCCCAACTTGGACGCCGCGCCTACACCTGGATCAAGAACAACCGCAGCCGCCTCCCCGTGGCCCCCCGCTACAAGGCAAAAGCCGAGAAGCCGCGCGAAATGGCCGGAGTATAGCCGATGCCTGCTGCATATTGGAGGCTAGGTGCCAACTCTTTCTGAGGCAAAAAAACTGGTGGGCGCTTGGGCCAAAGACCCGGTCACCGGCAGGCGCGGCGACTCCATTCGTTACCATTTTGACATCCACGGCGGCAGCGATCTTTGGCAGTATCTTCAAGATGCACAAAGGGCCAGCTTAAACGTGAGCGGACCGGGGACGCCGATTTATGGCCGAACTTTAGGCGTCACCGGGTACAAAGTAAAAGGCGGCGGCTATATCCACATCGCTCCTGATGGGATTATTTCGTTTGGTTATTAACATGAAAACTTTGCTCGCAGACTCACTTGCCGAAGAAATCTCACGCATCGCACAAGAAGCGAAGGCTCCCTTTCCTGCCTCCGACTGCGAGATCATCGCACGGCAGGCAGGGATAGACCCGCAGCGTCTTGTTTCCGATTTAGACACTTACTTCTATGATATTTGGTCGCCCAGCAATGGGGTCAAAAAGCTGTCCCGAAAACCCGACCCCTGGCTGCGCGACCTCCAAGCCTACTTAACGCAAGACTTCTTTTCCCGGTATGCTCACCATGCCGCGCTCCAAACGCTTATCACTCAAGAAAACGCGCCTGCTCTTTATCAGCGCTTGCAGATGTTTGACGCTTTGCGAAAAGATTTAATTTTGTTTCTCTCAGAACTGCTTGCCCGGCACGAGACCGAGAAGCCGCGAGAAGTGGCAGAAGTGTAGAACAATGAAAACCAAGAAGCAAATTGCAGACAAGATGGAAACGTACATGCAGGCAATGACGCAGGCGGAGGAGTTCTCCGGCGCGGTGCTTGTGGCCCAGGAGGGCCAAATCTTGTTTACCGGCGGCTATGGCCTGGCTGACCGGGAACATGACGTGCCTCACACGCCGCAGACGAAGTTCCGGCTGGGGTCCATTACCAAGCAGTTTACAAGCGTGGCAATTTTGATGCTGGCGGAGCAGGGAAAGCTAAGCCTTGACGACCCAATCAGCCGGCACCTGCCGTACAGCCCGGCACATTGGAAAGACATCACGGTCCATCACCTGCTGAACCATACGTCGGGGCTTGGCAATCTCGTGGACATTCCGGGCATCAAGGAAACAAAGGCGCGGCTGCCGCTGCCGGTGCGGGAGATTATCGAAACTTTTCGGGAAACGCCGCTGGAGTTCCCCACCGGCACCGCGTTCCGGTACAGCAACTCGGCCTATATTGTCTTGGGAGACATTGTGGAGCGCGTTTCCGGCCTGTCGTATGAAGAGTTCCTGCAAACGCACATCTTTGGGCCGCTCGAAATGGCGGACAGCGGCTACGACCACTACCAGACCATTCTGAAAAATCGGGCGGCGGGGTACAAAAAGCAGGACGGCGAATGGGTCCGGGCGGAGTATGTCGACATGAGCTTCCCGTTCTCTGCCGGGGCGCTCTACTCGACAGCCGAAGACTTGCACCGCTGGGGCCAGGCATTGGACGCAGGCCGCTTGATTTCCGCCGAGTCGTACACGCGCATGACGACAATCACGCCCCTGCTGACCACTTACGGCTACGGCCTGATTATGGGAAGACTGCTTGATCGCAGAACCATCGGACACGCGGGCGGCATCAATGGGTTCCGCGCAAACTTTATCCGGTTCCCTGATGAGCAGGCAGCGGTGATCGTCCTCAGCAATTCCGAAGCATCTGACTTCTTCGGAGTCACGAAAACTTTGTCTGCGATTTTGTTCGGCGAAGACTACGCGCTGCCGGAAGCAAAAATTCCAGTCCAAGTCGCCGACGCCTTGCTCTCGTCCTACGCCGGGGTGTACGAGATTGGGCCGGGCGTAACCCTGGAAGTAGAAAAGCACGAGGGTCATCTGCGTGTTATCTACGGGCAGGCCAGCAGCGTATTTGTTCCTCAATCAGATGCGCTCTTTAGCCGCGACGACGACACCCTCACATTCCATTCATCGGGCGATGCCGTCAGTCATCTGACGCTGTCCCAGGCACAGACCCATTCTCCGCAATCCAAAGTGGAAGTCGAAGCCAGAAAGATCCAGCCATGAGCATGATCGTTACATCTGTCAACCGAAGCGCGGCGCACGAGTTCAGCAAGCAGAATCAAGAAAGGGTTCAGCTTATAGCGGGAATAGGCGTGGACGGAGACACGCACAGCGGCAAGACCGTTCAGCACCGCTCGCGCGTGGCGCGGGACCCATCACAGCCGAACTTGCGGCAGGTGCATCTCATCCACGCAGAGCTGCACGACGAACTGCAAGCCGCCGGCTTCCGCGTGGCGGCGGGGGACATGGGCGAGAACATCACGACGCGGGGCGTCCATCTGCTCGGCCTGCCGACAGGAACCCGGCTGCATCTCGGCGCGTCTGCTGTGGTGGAAGTGACGGGACTGCGGAACCCCTGCCCGCAACTTGACGCTTTTCAGCCCGGCCTCACGGCAGCAGTTTTAGACCGCGACGCCGAAGGCAATCTCATCCGCAAGGCCGGCATTATGGGCATTGTCATAGCGGACGGCGAAGTGCAGCCGGGCGATCCTATCCGCGTTGAGCTGCCGCCGGAGCCGCATCAGCCGCTCAGTCCGGTTTAGGCCGGAAGCTGTTTAATCGCAATATTGTTCTCCCATCTGCTCCAAGATGTCGTCGTAAGTTCCATGCCACGGGGAAACATGCTCCCAGCTTCCCCAGGTGATTAGGTAGCGGGCCATGATTTCAATCGGCCACCGTCGTTTTGGGTTCTTACGCCGGTGGAACGTCACCAAAGACCCTTCTTTCAGCGGCCAAACGAAAGCTTTTGCTCGTGATGTCGGAAACGCGGCACGAAAGAGAGGCCGGCAGACCTCAATGCACGTTTTGATGTCGTCGGGATCAGCGCTCCAAAATGCTTCCGCAAAGGGCTTATTCCAATCCGTCGCGCGCAATTCTCTTATTTCCGTCGTATTACCATTCCAACTGTCTGCTTTTTCCTCAGACTCGAAGCACTCCAGAGGATGGGAGTAGATAATTTCTCCCCCATAGCCATCGCCTGTCCGTAAGGAGCCATCTTCCAGACGTTCGGCCCCCTTATACTTAACAGAGTAAATTGTCATTGCCTCTGCTAACGAGGGGGCGTGTACCATAAAAACCGCACAGTGGGCATTTGTGCGAAAGAAGATAAGGTAGTGTTTCATAATCTGGGCGTGCCTGCTGGCCGCTCAATCGCGTAGAGGCGGCACACTTTGCCGTCGTAGGTGATGTCTTTGTCGTAGGCCATGCCGTTCTTTTCGGCGACGCGCAGGGACGCCGCGTTGCCGGGATCAATAATGGACACCAGGCGCGGCACGTCTAGGTGGGCGAACCCCCAGTCCCGCACGGCTTGGGCGGCTTCGGTCGCTAGCCCTTGTCCCCATTCGGCGCGGGCGAGCTTATAGCCGACTTCGACTTCCTCTTTGCCGTTGACGGTTTGAGGGATCAAGCCGCAGTAGCCAAGAAGGCGGCTGTCTACCTTGTGAACCACTGCCCAAAGGCTGAAGCCATGCTGCTCCTGAAGACTGATAAAATAATTCACGTTGCGCTCCGCCCATTCCCGTGAGCGCGGCCCGGACGCATAAAAGCGCATCACTTCCGGATCGGCCTCAATCGGAGCAAAGTCTTCCAGGTCTTCCGGGCGGAAGACGCGCAGCAGCAAGCGATCGGTTTCTAAGACGGTCATGGGCTGGCTTCCTTTCTGTCTCATCTGCACACGGAGAACGTCACAAGTGACACAGGGCCACGGGTTGAAACCCGAGGCTGGGAAGTGCACACTGTCGAAGCGACGTTCGGATTACGAGCGGGCTTTCCTTATCCTTATCTTGCGTCCCCTGGACGGTGTGCACTTCCCCGAGCCTCGGAATTTATTCCGTGGCATCTTACCGCGCATGGTCACTCCCTCGCGCTTTGCGCCCGTGTGCCGCCCCGCTTCGGCGTTTCTGCGCCCGGCAGGGGTATGGTCTCGATCTCGCCGACGGCGCGGAGCAGAAGCTCGCGGGCGCGGGCTTTGGCGTCGCTGGGTTTCCAGGCGGCGTTGGGCGTGGCGTCGAGCGCGTCTAAGATAATCTGGCGGGCGGCGTCAATGCCGTTGGTTTTCCCTGTGCCGTACTGGCGGCGGAAGGCGGCGTAGTCTTCGACGGGGCGGATCAGTTCGGGTTCCCAGCGGCGGTACAGTGTCAGCGCCAGCACCGTCCGGCGCAGGGCCTCGTCCCAGGTGCGGGTACGGTTCGTGCCGTAAATCGTGTGCATCCGCTCGACGCTGCCGAACGCGGCGCGGGACAGCGGCCCCCACGCGCCGATGTCGGCGAGGCGCGACTGGACTTCAGCCAGCGGCGTCGGCGTCCACTCAGCCCGGTCCTGCTTGGCGCGGGACGCTAGGTAGAGGACGGGTTCGCGGGTTTCCGGGTTCACGCCCGCTTCCGGCAGGCGCATGGCATCCAAAAACTGCTTTTGGCGGGCATCCAGCCAGTCGCGCAGGCCGGCGAACGACAGCGCTTTCTGCCGGTAGCTTTCGGCCAGCCGCGTCCCGATGGCGCTGATTTCGTTTAATTGCTGCGTTTCCAGCGCTTGTGTCGCGTCGCCTAAAGTTGGGCCAAAGGACTCTAATCCCGCCCGCAGATAAAACAAGACCCGGCCTGCCGCCCGCTGCATGTCGGCGGTGGCAAACGACGCCGTGGCGACAATCTCGTCGCGCAGCAACGTCTTAAGCTGCTCTTCCAGCACGGCTTTCCGGGCCGCATTCAGGCCCGCCGTCGCCAGTGCAAACACCGGGTCGCCGCCTTCAGGGATGAGATCGGCCAGCGGCGAAATGGGCGCTTCGGCATTCCGTGTCCCGGCCCCGTCGGCAGCCGCCGGGGTCAAAAGCTCCGGCAAGCCGAACGGCATGGTTGTGATGTCTTCCAGCTCACTTTCATGCTCGTCCATCCGCGCCGCCCGGTCCCGCGCGAGGTTGACGACTTCCAGATACAGCTCCGGCACATAGTCCAGCAGCGATTGCAGCACGGCTTTGACGGACTGATTGCGGATAGAAACGCGATTTAGAAGCTCGTCGGTATCTGCCATCAGCAGCTCGTCGATATTTTTGTGCCACTCGTTTGTCGTCAGAAGCTGACGCCAGCGCTCGGCCCGCTCGAAGTTCAAGAGGCGCGGCAGGGCGCGGCGGATGCCGGGGTCCGTCACCAGCATGTCCGACAGATCGCTTGCCGTCATCAGCGACGGCAAAATTGACCCGGCCAGTGTTCCCGAACCGACCGCCCGCTCCAGCCAGGCCCGGCCCTGCGTTGGCGTACCAAGATTGATCACTTGCCGGTACTTGGCGGCGGGCAGGTTTGCAATCAGCGCCGTATTTTGTTCCGGGTCGCCTTCAATCAGCGCGGC
>CAXTRL010000054.1:2647-14766 GCA_964246575.1 uncultured Armatimonadales bacterium | reverse complement strand
GGGGAGGGGCTGGGGGTGGGGGTGGGGGTGGGGGAACTTCGGAAACTATTATGCTCACATTGATCGGCCTCGGCCCCAAAAACACCCGCACCGGCCTCAGCTTGGGCGCATGGGACGCCCTCAAAAAAGCATCCGGCCCAGCCTTGACACGCTCGCGCCGGCATCCGGCGGTCCAGTGGCTGGAGTCGGACGCCGGGGACGTTTTCTTTGACGAGTATTTAGACGCTCAAAGCGACGCCGAGGCTTTAGAGCGCGTTCTAAAAGCGGCTCGCGCCGGCGATGTTACTTACGCCGTTCCCGGCCATCCTCTGCTGGGCGACCCAACCTGCATTCCCTTAATCGAAGCGCTGCGCCGCGAAAACATTTCCCTGCGCGTCTTTGCGCCTGCGCCCCCGCCTGCCGCCACGCCTGCCGATTTAGATGCGCTAGCCGAGGTCATGGCCCGACTGCGCGGTCCCGACGGCTGCCCCTGGGACCGGGAGCAGACGCCGGAAACGCTTCGCAAATATGTAGTGGAAGAAGCCTACGAAGTAGTGGAAGCCATTGATGTCGGCAGCCCAGCCAAGCTGTCGGAAGAGCTGGGCGACTTGCTGCTGCAAGTGGTGTTTCAGGCCCAGCTTGCATCGGAAACCGGCGCGTTCACGCTTTCCCAAGTCACGCAGGGCATTACCGAAAAACTGATTCGCCGCCATCCGCACGTTTTCGGCACAGTCACGGTTTCCGGCAGTGATGAAGTTCTCACCAATTGGGAGCAAATCAAGCGGGCCGAGCCGGGCTATGAGGACCGCACGAGTATTCTGGACGGCATTCCCCCAGCCCTGCCCGCCTTGATGCGGGCGGCGGAGGTCTCAAAGCGCGTTGTCAAAGTCGGCTTTGACTGGTCTTCAACATCCGAAGTGCTGGACAAAGTCGAAGAAGAGCTGGCCGAGTTTCGCGCTGAAATCGCAGCGGGACAAACCGCCCGCGCCGGCGACGAGTTGGGAGATTTATTGTTTACCCTGGTCAATGTCGCCCGGCGGCTTGGAGTAGACCCCGAAGACGCTCTGCGCCGAATGACTTTGCGCTTCGCCGCCCGCTTCCAGCACATTGAGCAGTACGCAGCCGATGCAAACCGCGCCGTGTCCGACCTGTCGCTTGCCGAAATGGAGGCGGTTTGGCAGGGGGCAAAACGGGAAGAATCGGAGATATGAAACCAGTCGCTTTGCTTTTCACCCTCCCCGGCCTATGCTTGCTTGCCGCGCTGCCGGCGCTTGCTCAGACAGGGGCCGGAACGCCGCCGCTGAACCCGAACGCCATTCCGCAGCTTCCCCAGACCCTGAAGCTTACCCCGTCCGCCCAGCCGGGAACGCTTAGAACGCAGCGGGACGGCTATAAATCTGGCCAGGCCGTGCGGATGACCTTCCAAGTGGTCAACACGTCGGGAAAAGCCGTCACTTACAATTTTGGGTCCGGCCAGCGCTTCGACGTCACCGCCGCCAATGCCACCGGAACCCAAGTTTGGGACTGGGCTTCCGGCAAGCTGTTCACGCAAAACCTGTCGTCGCTGTCGGTTGCGCCCGGCAAAGCGCTGACCTATCAAGCCGTTTGGAACGGGCGCGACCCTTCCGGCCATCCGCTTCCGCCCGGCGTCTACACGCTGTCCGCGCACCTAGCTTCTGACAACCAGGCCGCCGTCACCGGCGGCGTGGTCGTCAACACCGACCCGGACCCCACCAACATGGGCATCCCCACGCGCACTCCCGCCGACTCCGGCACGATCCGCCAAGTTTCCCCCGCCCCCCAGGTGTCCGCCAAAACCACCATCACCATTAAGTAGGATTGCACCACCATCAAGTAAGATTCGCCGCCCGGCGCAGGCCTCTTTTCCTGCGCGGGGCTTTATTTATCCCCCGTAAAATTGCCTGCTTTTCAGCCTTGACAACTTTCTGTTCTTCGGTTATACTGCTTACGTTCGCTTCCTTCGGGATGCCGCAAAAAATGTAGGCAAAGATGCCCTGTCTTTTACTCGCCGCCTTTCGTCCGTCCCATTCTCTTCGCAGTCTTAGTTTCTTCGTAGCGCTGCTTTTCTTGAATGTTCGGCTTTCCCCGAAAAGGAAATTGACATGGCCCATCGCCTGCAAGGCTCAAAGAAAGCCTTTACCCTCATTGAGCTTCTCGTCGTCATCGCCATTATCGCGATTCTCGCCGCCATCTTGTTCCCCGTCTTCCAAGGCGTCCGCGAAAACGCCCGCCGGACCACTTGTCAAAGCGCGGAGAAACAGCTTTCGCTAGCCGTTATCCAGTACACGCAGGACAGTGATGAACTCATGGTGCCTGCCATAAATTGCGTGAACGGACATACACTCAATGATGCTCCCTTCTGCGGCACAGACCTTCAATCTTGGGTGGTTGCCGTAAATCCTTACATTAAAGTCCAGATCAACGGCACAAACACTATTTGGACCTGCCCCGACCTTGAGATAGATGTCAACGGCATCCGTAGTAATCCTACCGCTTACCAAATATCGGAGTTTCAATATTTCGTTGGTTACGGCATGAACAAGGACTATTTGCAGCCTGACGCGGATTGCAGTCCCTCAGCTACAATCGACGGTGTGCATTCTCCATGGGGGAAACCTGCGAACCTTGCCTCGATTGACTCTCCAGCACAAACGGTTTTGCTGGCGGAAACAAAGCCGGAGACATATACCTCCGCCCCTTATCCATTTAATGTGGCTTCTTACATCAATGCTCCCGCTTCCGGCGTCAACTCACCCGCACCGGAACCTAATGGTGTTACTATGCATGCTTGTTCCAACGGCAATGGCACCAACACAGGCCCAGCGTTCAACAATCCTAACGATGGGTGGGGCCAGGACTCGGAGTATGACACCGCGCCGATTGGCATTCCCAATTCCTCGACGAATATGTTTGACGGACGCCATCGCGGGGGCGGCGACGTCGCCTTCTGCGACGGACATGTTAAGTGGCTTCGCACGGGCGATTTGGCCGCCGGAACAAACTGGTATCCAGGCATCAACCAGGCCGATGTGAAGATTACAGATCTCAGCAAGTACCTGTGGTCGCTCAAAAAGAGCGGAAGCAGCGATCTTTAGAAAGCGCCAATGAACACCACACCCAAAATTACGCTGCCACTCATCTGCGTGGGAGTCTTGTTGCTTCTCACGGGGTGTGCCAGCCATAACAATCCTTCTTCGGTGGGAGCAGCACCAGGCGTCACACCGCCGGCAACAATTCCGCCTCCGCCGCCACCTAAGCCTTTCAGTCCGGCGGCGCTGGCCGCCCGCCGCCCTCCTGCCGCCGCGCAGGCAGGCCACTAATACAAGGCATTGATGCTGCCACGCGGCTACGTCTGCTATCGCGCAGTTCTGCCCCCTGCTTTCAATGGACAATTAGAGCAGGGGGCATGGCAAAGCGCAGCATGGACGGAAGATTTTACGGACATTGAAGGCGAGTTGCAGCCCGCGCCGCGCTTCCGCACCCGCGCCAAGATGCTGTGGGACGACGACTACTTCTACATCGCCGCCGAACTGGAAGAACCGCATGTTTGGGCCACGCTGACTGAGCATGACTCGGTGATCTTTCAAGACCCGGACTTTGAGGTCTTCCTAGACCCCGACGGCGACAACCACAATTACTACGAAATCGAGATCAACGCCCTCGGCACGGTCTGGGACCTGCGCCTGGTCAAGCCCTACCGCGATGGCGGCCCGGCCTTGAACGAGTGGCATGTCCCCGGCCTCAAAAAAGCTGTCCATGTGGACGGCACTCTGAACGACCCGTCAGACACCGACCGAAGCTGGACCGTGGAGATGGCCCTGCCGTGGCCGGTACTGGCGGAGTTCGCCGGACGCCCAGCGCCGCCCGCCGACGGCGACCAGTGGCGGGTCAACTTTTCCCGCGTGGAATGGGACGTGACCGTAGAAGATGGCAAATACCGCAAAGTGCCGAACACGCCCGAACACAACTGGGTCTGGTCCCCGCAAGGCGTGATCGACATGCACCGCCCGGAGCGCTGGGGCTATGTCCAGTTTTCCAGCAGTCCGCCCGGCACGACACCCTTCCGGCTTGATCCATCCGCCCCCGCCCGCGACCTATTAATGGCAGTTTACTATGCCCAGCAGGAATATCGGCAGGCGCACGGCGTTTGGGCCGCCGCCCTCGCCGACTTGCCCCCGCTGCCGCCTTCCCCCTGCGCCGCTTCCCTGCGAATGCTGCCGTCACCCGATGGCTACACCGCCACGGCGGAATATCCAGACGACAGCGGCGAAGTGCAGCGGCTTTGCCTCAGCGCCGACTCGCGCCTTTGGGTTGGTTAGGCGTCTCCCGCGAACACTTAGTCCGCATACACTTCCACGTCAATCGGCTTAAACGAGTAATTGTTAGACATTTCCGCCGAGCAGGCCGTCACGCCGACGATTAAATCTATTTCCGCCCGCAGGTCCAGAAAATCCCCTGCCTGGGAGCGCGGCGGGCCGATGGTCAACTCGCCGTCCGAGGCAACCACAACATTCATAAAGACGTTAAACGTCGTTGGGATGTCGTTAGGCTGAATGCCGAGCGGGCCGAGATTTTGGACCAGATTGCCAAAGCAGCTTGGATGCGGATCGTGGCTGCCGTAAATGATCTGAAATGTTTCCGGGCTGCATGGGGTCAGCAGGAAATCATGCCGCCCGACTTTGTCTTCCAGCAGCGTAAACATCGGGCGGCTGCGGTTGGAATACAAAACATGCCCGGTTGTTAAATAAATCGTGTTGGCGTAGTCAATGGAGCGGCCTGACGACAGCCATTCGCTTTTGTCGCCTTGAGCAAAGGCGACAAGGTCGGAAACCTGCTCGCCCTGCGGGTCGATGATCCGCAGCCGCTGGCCCCGTTCCAGCCGGAAGCCGACGCCCGTTTGCGGGTCCAAATGATAGCGCTGCATTGGCTCCATAATCCACTCTTTCTACTTGTCGGCCATACTTGCCGCATGGACATGGAACGGGCACTGCCAGTCTTCTTCCACGGCCCGGCCTGAATACTGCCGCGCTTCCGAGCGGTCGCCGAAGTCGCTGAGGTTCGGGTTCAGTGTGCCTTGCCAGGCGGTCTCCCTTGCCCGGATCGCCGTCTGCATTTTTTGGTAGCGGCCGTCGGCCTTCAAGCGATCAAACTGAAAGTGGGCGTTGAAAATCAAAGTCGGCCAGGCGAACCGCCGGGCCAGGCGCGAGGACGCCGGGTGCAGGCCGATGACAAAAAAGCCGCGTCCGGCAAAGCTGAAGCCGAAGCGGCCCGAAGCCGGGTCTTCCGCGACTTTTGCGTCCGCCGGGTTATACAGCCGGTCAACATCATACAATGTTTGCAGCGTGTTCCACAGGTGCCGCTCGAACTCTTCTTCGGTTTCCACCGCCGGGCCGGAAAAGCACGCCGCAAACGTCGTAAAGTCGCCGCCGAGGCTTGCCTGCTCCTGCGTAAACGTGAACAAATCCCGCGCCAGCCCGGCCAGCGCCCCGCTGTCGGCAAAGTCTCCGTAAGCGCCCAGCCGGTACGTCCCGCTGTTAAACGCGGCCTTCGCGCCGACACAGGAGTAGCGCGGGTCCAGCAGCCAGTCCCGCAAATCCTGGTGCATCTGCGCTTGAAACGGCAAAAGCGGCCTGCCGGGATCGTCTATTCGCGCTAATTTGTTGTCAATAAGTCCCGAATACGCGCTGTGGGCCTGTGCCACGGCGCTGTCAAAAGGGTTTGCGCCCTGTACGGGGCAGCGCTGCCCCGCCGTGTTTTCTAAGATCAACGTCTCAAACTTTCTAAGCGTTGCATTCTCGGTGTTAGGTTTTAACTTGAGTGTGTGCCTTCAATTTTACCCTGCTTGCGCCGGAAGAAAACCGAACAAGCGTACCCTTCAGCTTCTTCCCGGTTGCAACTGCCTCTTGCCCCTGCTTTGAATTTTCTGGTATACTCAAAGCCGTCTTACCGTTTTGCAAAAAGGTCTAAGATGGACGAACAGCTTTACGAGATTCAGGATGGCGTCCGACGTGCTAAAGCAGCCTGGCTTTGCGGTCATGAGACGATTCCGGCCCAAATTGGGGATGACGCGCAGGTTTTTGATCTGCCGTTGACGAACCTGCGTTCACCTCACAAAGATGTGATTGATACAAACGGGCCACGCGGAGCCGATTGGAGCAAAACGTATCGTGCGGCGCAGCGTGGGGAAAAGCCGCCGCCCATTCTTGTGGAACTTGGCAACCAGGGACCAAACATTGAGCAGGTAAAGGTGGAAGAAGATGAGCTTGACGCTTTCCGCAGAAACTTCAGCGACGCAAACAACTGAAAAAGCAATTAAGAACCAGAGCGACTATTCCGGTAGTACGTTGCTTGCTTTACACCGCGCTTTAATCCGCCTACGTACACTCGCATATGAAGGCACAGAGCCGAGGACGCTTGGCCGAATGCTGGATGACATCGAGTACCTCGGCGTCCTGGCAATGCAAAGCCGCACAAACAACAGCCAAGAGCATGTGGAAGATTTCCGCCTGCACTTGCAGGATTTGGAAACCAAGTATCAAGGCTTTGGTCACCTCACCGCTGCCTTTGACGACTGGCAAAAGCAGTAGCCCCTTTTTGCAAAAACGAACTCCAACAATGTCAGGAAAAAGCCATGCCGCATCCGCATTTTACTGATGAAGAAATCGCACGACGCGGCGAAGAAATCTACGCTTCCCGCCTGCGTGGATTGGAAAAAGACCACTTCGGCCAAGTTGTGGTCATCGATGTGGAGACGGGGGAGTACGAGATCGGCCCTAACTCGTTGGCGGCAGACCTTCGCGCTTTGGCAAGGCACCCCGGCGCGGCCCTATATGGCATTCGGGTTGGGTTTCCATATGTTGAAAGCCTCAGCAGCCCAAGAATAACGAAGCGATGAACACGGGCATCGTTCGCAACCGGCGCATTTTCGTTGAACTGGCTCTTGTTGCCCCAGATGGGGAAGCCGTAGACGTTGAGTTTGTTTTGGATAGCGGCTTCACAGGAGTGACGACACTTGCTCCGGCAGCATGTGCCGCATTAGAATTGCCGTTCCTGCGTCTTCAGCCTGCCGGTTTAGCGGACGGAAGCCCACTGCTGCTGGAAGTCTACCGAGCCGCTTTGATCTGGGACGGCGAAGAACGTGCAGTTGAAGTGCTTGCGCTAGAAGGTGCACCTCTTATAGGAATGACGCTGCTGGAAGAAAGCGACGTTCGCTTTCAAGGCCGCGAAGGCGGCTTTGTCAGCATAGAGCCTGCGATAGAGATTGACTGATAAACTGACTGATATGTACGTACTACGATAGAGGAGAATTAGATGACAGACACCAAGCGCGTGTGGCTCTTTGAAGAGGGCAACGCAACGATGCGTGATGAACTAGGCGGCAAGGGCGCGAACCTTTGCGAAATGAGCAATATCGGCCTGCCGGTGCCTCCAGGGTTCACAATTACAACCGATACCTGCGTCGCCTACAACAAAGGCGACGGCAATTTCCCCGCCGGCTTGATGGACGAAATCAAGACCGCCCTGGCTGCCGTGGAAGAAAAGACCGGCAAAAAGCTGGGCGACGCCGAGAATCCGCTGCTGGTTTCGGTGCGCTCCGGCGCGAAGTTCTCCATGCCCGGTATGATGGACACGGTGCTGAACTTGGGACTGAACGACGCAACGGTCGAGGGCCTGGTCAAGCTGACGGGCAATGATCGGTTTGTTTATGACTCATATCGCCGCTTCTTGATGATGCTTTCGGACGTGGCGTATTCGGACGGCACGAACCACCTGGCGAAGCATGACTTCGAGCATATCTTTTATGCGATGAAGAAAGATTTAGGCGTCACCGACGATCTTCAGGTCAACGGTGAGCAGCTGAAACAGCTTTGCGAGACGTACAAAGCGCATATCAAAGAGAACGCCGGGCGCGAGTTCCCGCAGGACCCGCTTCAGCAGCTCCAAGACTCCGTCGCCGCCGTGTGGAAGTCCTGGAACAACGACCGGGCCATTTTGTACCGCCAGCGCGAGAAGATTTCGGATGATCTCGGCACTGCCGTCAACATTCAAGCGATGGTCTTCGGCAACCAGGGCGAAGACTGCGGCACGGGCGTCGCATTCACCCGCAATGCGTCTGACGGTTCCGATGAAGTGTTCGGCGAGTATTTAATGAACGCTCAGGGCGAGGATGTGGTGGCCGGTGTCCGCACCCCCATGCCGATTTCCGAGCTGAAGGTCCAGAACCCGGAAATGTACCGGCAATTTGACGAGATCTGTACCCGCCTCGAGTCACATTACAAGGACATGCAGGACATTGAGTTCACGATTGAACATAACAAGCTGTTCATCTTGCAGTGCCGCTCCGGCAAGCGTACTGGCCCCGCCGCTGTCAAAATCGCCGTGGATTTGGTCAACGAAGGCGTCATTTCCAAAGAAACCGCGCTGGCACGGATTAACCCGGAACTGCTGGACCAGTGCCTGCACCCGATCATCAAGCCAGGCGCGAAGTACGACCTGCTGGCGCGTGGCCTGCCCGCCGGCCCCGGCGCGGCTACCGGCATTGCCGTTTTTGATGCCACCCGCGCGGCTGAAATGGGCAAAGGCGGCCTCGGTCAGCGCGTCATCTTGGTCCGTGCCGACACGTCCCCCGACGACCTCAAGGGAATGCTGGCGGCTGAAGGCGTTCTAACCGAGCGCGGCGGCATGACGAGCCATGCGGCGCTGGTCGCTCGCGGCTTCGGCATCCCGACTGTCGCCGGCTGCTCCGACATCTCCGTCGGTGCCCGCTCCTTCACTGTGAACGGCAAGACCATCAACGAGGGCGATCCGATCTCGCTGAACGGGACTTTGGGCGAAGTCATCGACGGCACCGTCGAAGTCGTGGACCCGGAAATGACCGGCGAGTTCGGCACGCTGCTGGGCTGGGCTGATGAGTTCAAGCGGCTTGGCGTCCGCACCAACGCCGACACGCCGGAAGATGTCGCTTTGGCGATCAAGCTCGGCGCAGACGGCGTCGGCCTCTGCCGCACGGAGCATATGTTCTTTGCCGAAGACCGCCGCCCTATTGTCCAGGCCATGATTCTCGCTCCCACCGAAGAAGAGCGCAAAGTGCAGCTTGATTTACTGCTGCCGTTCCAGCGCGACGACTTCCAGGGCATTTTTGAGGCGCTCGGCTCCCGCCCGGCGACCATTCGCCTGATTGACCCGCCGCTCCATGAGTTCCTGCCCTCAATGGACACGCTGATTGCCGAAGTCGCCACCCTGAAAGCGACCCACCCGGACAGTCCCGAGTTGACCGAAAAGTCAAAGCTCTTGCATCAGGTCGAGTCCATGCACGAGATCAATCCGATGATGGGCCTGCGCGGCTGCCGCCTGTCCATTGTCTTCCCCGGCATTGTCGAGATGCAGACGCGGGCCATTCTGGAAGGCGCAATTGCCGCCAAAAAGAACGGCGCGGAGCCGCACCCGGAGATTATGATCCCGCTCGTCGGCCATGTCAACGAACTCAAAGCTGTGCGTTCCAACTTAGAGCGGGTCGCAAAGCTTGTCACCGAGTCGTCCGGCGAGACCATTGACTACATGTTCGGCACGATGATCGAAATCCCCCGTGCTGCGCTGACGTCTGACCTCATCGCCGAAGAAGCCGAGTTCTTCTCGTTCGGCACCAATGACCTGACCCAGATGACGTTCGGCTTCAGCCGCGACGACTCCGACAAGTTCCTGAAGCCCTATGTGGCCCAGAAGATCCTGCCGGGCGACCCGTTCGAGTCCATTGACCAGGCCGGCGTCGGGCAATTGATGAAGATCAGCGTGGATTTGGCGAAGAAAGTCCGCCCGAACATCAAGCTCGGCATCTGCGGCGAACACGGCGGCGAGCCGGCGAGCGTTGCGTTCTGCCACGAGATCGGCCTGAACTACGTGTCCTGCTCCCCCTACCGCGTCCCCATCGCGCGTCTCGCGGCAGCCCAAGCCAACCTCAAAGACGGCGGCGCAAACCGCGACCGCTAAGCCTCATGCTCAAAAGCCCTGCCGCAAGGCAGGGCTTTTTCTTTGCGTGGTATAATGGTGGTAAGAGAGAAAAGCATGGATAATCCGTCTAATATACGACTGCCCTTTTTCGCGTATGGTATATTCAAGCCAGGCCAGCTTGGCTACCTTCGTTTGATAGGTTTGGTTGCGGAGGCAAAACCAGATTGCGAAATCAAAGGTGCATTAATGATACGAGATGGTCTTCCCATAATCGATGAGAAGCCTGACTATTCGAACACTTGCAGAGGCACCATGCTGACCTTCAAGCCTGACGCTGTTGAGGCCGCTTACCAAAGGATTGCCGAAATTGAGCCTGACAAGCACTACCGCTGGGGCGTTACATCTGTTCAAGCAATAGATGTCAATGTCTTGTTTGGTAGGAGTCCCAGAAAAGGAAGCGTCTTTTGTGAAGACGCCGAATGGGATGGCAGAAGCGATCCGTTGTTTACGGCTGCCCTGGAAGTGATTGATGAGGCTTTACAAGCTAATGCCATCTTTGAGTGGGACCTAAAGCCCTTGTTCAAATTGCAAATGGCTTATTTGCTGCTGTGGTCCGCCATTGAGCGCTATGTGTCGCTGCGCTACGATTTAGGAGATGATAGAGCCACCGCAAAGGTATTCGCAATGGCTAGCGAGGCCGCTTTTAACAAGGCATTGCAGCGTCATGTCACTGAAAAGCGTTTTGTTGTCCGCTCGCACAAGCCTGATGAAAAAGTGTTTCTTGATCCTGGAAATCCGAAAAAATCATTGGATTATTATTACCAAATACGATCCAATATCGTGCATCGTGGTAAAGCTGTCATGCAAGACCATGACCGGATTTATGCCTCTTTAGAAGAGTTGCTGAACATATTCCGGTACACTTTAGACAGCGCCTTCAAGGAAAGCGCGGGTGAGATGAAAAATGCACTGGCTTAAAGCCAGCAGTTGAAAGGAGTTTTAATGGCAGGCTTTTCTAAGATTTATTGTGTTGGCGGTTTAGGTGGTTTTCAGGGAGCAGATGGTATTAACCCGATCCTGTTCCAGATTCTAGTCGGTGATGCTAGTCGGCAGTGGCTTCAAGTGCATTACTTTGATCAAACTATAAAACCACTCGGAGAGATTGAAACAATCGTTCCAGAGGGGCCGAATGCCTCTAATGCTTTGCTTGATGCCTGCATAGCGTTCTTTCCGTCACATTTCCAAGATTGTCCTTCTTTGGCTCAGGTTGCAGCATCACTTAAAGATGTAAACCACCTGGAATTAGGGATAAGCGAAGTGCCAGACGGTTGGGCTACCCTGCGAGGTGAGGCTTTACCGGCGTTCCGTGCGCTAAACATTTGGCAGGCTGATTTAGTGGCTGTGACGCTGTAACATCGTTCTCATCTCGCCTGGCGGCAGCAACACGGCACGGGATATGTAACTGCTGTGCCGAGGTACGCAACCGAAGCAAGGGCGACCGGATACAAAAAGGCAGCAGACAGGAGGTATCGCCATGACCATGACTCTTGATATTGCACCGGAGATGGAAGCGTATCTGCGGGAGAAGGCCGCGCGGCAAGGGCAGGCGGCGGAGGTTGTGGCGCAAGCCTTGCTGATGCAAGCCATTCAGACTGATGCTCAGAGCCAGCAGAAAGTTTTTCTCCAAGACTACGGCATCAGCCCCACGCAGGCGGCGGAACTGCGGGCGAGTTTTGCGACGTTTGCGGGGGAATGGGAACGCCCGGAGATGGATGTTTATGATGATTATGATGCGGCGAAAGCCCGTTTAGAGGCAAACAAATGAAGCGTGGCGATGTGGTGCTGGCGCTGTTTCCAAACTCGGATTTAGTTTCCGCCAAAACACGCCCGGCGCTTGTGGTACAGAGGGATGCTCTAAGCAGCGGCTTGTCGCAAATTATCCTTGCCATGATTACAAGCCAAATGGTTCGTGCAGGCCATCCAAGCCGTGTTACAGTGCTGTTGTCTTCGCCGGAAGGCAGGCGGTCCGGCCTTTTGACTAACTCGGTGGTGATGACGGACAACCTGGCAACAGTTAAAGAAGCCACTGTCAGCAGCGTAATTGGCTCACTGCCAATGAGCGGCGTCGACAACGCATTGCGCCATTCACTTGGTTTGTGATCAAATGAGAT
>CAXTRL010000054.1:0-2637 GCA_964246575.1 uncultured Armatimonadales bacterium | reverse complement strand
AAGACACTGTGCGGCTTGCGGTTAATTACGGCGTGGTATAATCGAAGGCACGAGGGTAACAACAATGGCGGATACGATGACGCTGGAACCGAATACGGAAGACTATGTTCAGCACAAGGCGCAGATAGAATACTACTTGGGCGAAATGAAGCGTCTAAACGGCGAAATGGCGGCGGACCAGCCGGTCATGGACGCCCTGAAAGTCGAGACGCGGATGCTGGCTTCGGAAACACGAACCATCCTGAGCGATATTTGGGCGATGATTGCCCGGATTGAAGCCCTTTAAAGTGTGGAAGCAGTTCATTGATGCAATCGCTCAGATTGTCACACTCACGCAGGAGACACGCCAAAACAAAACGGCGATTGGCGAAACGCGGCAGCAGCTCAAAGAAGTTCAGGAAGAAGTCCGGGAACTCTCGCGGGCCGTGGAACGCCTTGCCTATGAAATCCATCGTGTTGGCGAACGTGAAGCATACGAACGAGGAACACTCGCGTTGCGGTTAGAAAATGAGCGGTTGCGTTTTGAAGGGCGCTTGCTGGCCGAGCGGCTGGAAAAAGAGCAAGGCAACCAAAGCATGAAATCGGCCTGAACTACTCCGGCTCCCCCTACCGCGTCCCCATCGCGCGTCTCGCCGCAGCCCAAGCCAGCCTCAAAGATGGCGGCGCAAACCAAGACCACTAAGTTTCATGCTCGAAAGCCTTGCCTTGCGGCAGGGCTTTTTCTTTGCGGAGTATGCTAAAATAGCTTGACTATGCCAGCTAGAGACCTCTACCACAATGCCGTCAAGAACGCCCTTGTCAAAGACGGCTGGACCATCACGCACGATCCGCTTGCAATCCAAATCGCTGGGGACCGGCTCTACATTGATCTGGGCGCGGAACGGGTGATCGCGGCGGAAAAGGGAACACGCAAAATTGCCGTTGAAATCAAAACTTTCGGCGGGCCGTCTGAAATGGCGGATATGGAGCGAGCACTAGGACAGTATGTTCTTTACCGCATCTTTCTAAGACGTATTGAGCCGGACCGGGAGCTTTATTTAGCTGTTCCCCAAGACGTGCTGGAAGATTTGTTTCAGCGGGCGCCGGGGCAGGGATTTTTAGAAGACGAACAGGGGAAAATGTTCGGCGTTGACAATGAGCAAGAGGAGATCAAGAAATGGCTTCCTTAGAACAAGGCACAATAGAACAAGGCACAGTAGAACAAGGCACAGTAGAACAAGCGACCATAGAACAAGATAGTGCTCTTTTAGAAAAGATTTTATGCGAGCGCGCCAAGTTCTATGCGTTCCCAGAGCGATTTCGAACCCTGACTGTCTTTGACCGCAGACATGGGCAATTTCTCTTGATGGACGAAGGCTGGGACGGCTTCAAGCATATCCACCGCGTTTGGGTGCATGTGGAGCTGCGTGATGGCAAGTTCTGGGTCCAAAAAGACGGCACCGAAGACGGCATCGCCGTCGACTTAGTCAATGCCGGCATTCCCAAAGAGCGCATCGTCCTCGCCTTCCAGCACCCCGCCCGGCGGCAATATAGCGACTTCGCCGCGTCTTGACCTTTATCACGTTCTTGAAGAATGCGTACACCATGAGAAATTATGTCCACTTGCAAGACAAATCAACGGCTACACGAAGCCACAACATTGGAGAATTGGGCGAAAGGCTAACAGTAGCCATTCTAGCCCGCAACGGCTTTACGAACATCAAAAACCTCAACGACGAACAGACCAATCACAGCTACGCTGATATCTATGCGGAGAGGAACGGCGAACGATACGTTATCAGCGTCAAGTCTCGCAATAAAAACCAAGCGAACGGTGAGTTGAATGGTGCTTACAACCTGTCTCGTTCAGGAAACCATTACGAGCTTGCAAAGGCAGCCGAAAATGCGAGACAGGCAAAAGCCGCTTGGGTCGCTGTTGCTTTTGAGGAAAATACTTTCAATGCCTATTTTGGCCTCCTCTCAAATTTAGAAGGCAAAAACACAATCCCGATGACACCGAACGCCGTGAAGAAGCATGAATGCTTGGCTGAAAACGAGCCGCATAACTTGGACTACGCAGCAATTAAAAACAATTACAAAGATGTTGATGGAGCAGAAGTCAAACCTGTAATGGAACTGGATCATGTGGCGGTGCCGTCTCATAATATCGCAGCGTCGGTGATGTGGTATGTGGAAACGCTGGGGGCGTCGGTGCTGTATCAGGACGGCACGTGGGCGTTTCTAAGGCTGGGGCAGGGGAAGATTGCGCTGGTGACGCCGTCGCAGCACCCGCCCCATGCGGCGGTGCGGGTGGATGAAGCGGCGCTTGTAAAAGCCGCAGCAGAGGCGGGGAAAGCAATTGACTCGCATCGGGACGGCACACGCGGCATTTATATCAGTGACCCGGACGGCAACCAAGTAGAGATGATCTGTTACCCACCGGGCGAGACTGTTTACGAGAAATAAGATTTGACCTGAGAAGGATCTTTGTAAGGACCATTTTCATGCAGGTCTCGTAATTCCAGTACATTTCGCCGCCAGCGCCAGAGGTAAATCGGGACAGAGCCAGCCAAAGACAAAACAAGGCTCATCCCCCATGCCCATTCTAGAAGCCATCTCATAAACGTCGAAGCAAGATAATGATGCAGCCAAGCTGGA
>CAXTRL010000053.1:0-14945 GCA_964246575.1 uncultured Armatimonadales bacterium | reverse complement strand
GGACTGCACAGGAACAGTCGCGGCAGCGGCAGGCTTGGATGAGCCGCCACCGTTGCTGCGTGTGGCAACATCGTCACCGATGACGGCAATGACAGTGCCGACGGGCAGCACGGCCCCGGCTTCGGCTTTGACATGGAGAACGCCCGCGTCTTCGGCTTCAATCTCGACATTGCTTTTGTCCGTCTCGATCTCAGCGATCACGTCCCCAAGCTTCACCGTCTCCCCATCCTGCTTTTTCCATTCCAGCAGGGTGCCTTCTTCCATTGCGTCGCCCATCTTGGGCATAATTACTTCTGGCATAATGGTTAAGCGCTCCGCTCCAGGGTTTTCTTGACGGCGGCGATGATGTCCGGCTCGTGCGGGGTGGCCGCAAGTTCCAGGGTCCGCGCATAGGGCATGGGAACAAACGCACCGGCGACGCGCTCGACGGGGGCATCTAAATAGTCAAACGCGGCGTTGCTGATTTGGGCGGCGAATTCGGCGGCGATGCCGTAGAACAGCCACTGCTCCTGCACGACCACGGCGCGGTGGGTCTTCTTGACGCTGTTGATGATCGTGTCTAGGTCAATCGGCTGAAGCGAACGCAGGTCAACCACTTCGGCGTCAATGCCTTCAGCGGCAAGATGCTCGGCAGCCGCCAGCGCCAGCACCGTGCCGCGCGAGTAGGAAACAATGGTCACATCTTTGCCGGTGCGCTTGACATCGGCGACGCCCAGAGGAACGATATATTCGGGATCGGTGGGAACTTCGCCTTTGGTGCGGTAGAGGCCCGCGTGTTCGTTGAAGACGACCGGGTTGTTGTCCCGGATAGCGGCCTTGAGCAGACCTTTGGCATCGGCGGGAGTGGCCGGAGCGACGACTTTCAGGCCAGGGGTGTTGGCGTACCAGTGAGCTAAATCCTGAGAATGCTGGGCTGACAACTGAACGCCGACGCCGCCGGGGCCGCGCAGGACGCAGGGGACATTAAACTGGCCGCCGCTCATGTACAAAATCTTGGCAGCATGGTTAATGATGCCGTCCCAAGCCACCAGCGCGAAGTTCAGGGTCATAAACTCGATAATCGGGCGCAGGCCCATCATCGCGGCGCCAACCGTCAGGCCAACCATGCCGGCTTCGGAGATAGGAGTGTCTACAATGCGCTCCGGGCCGTACTTTTCCAAAAAGTCTTTGGTGATCTTAAACGTGCCTTGATACTGGCCGATTTCCTCGCCGAGCATGAAGACTTTTTCGTCCCGGTCCAGCTCTTCCTGAAGCGCCATGCGAATCGCGTCGGCATAGGTCAGGGACTCGGTCGGGCCGGTATACGCTTCATGCGGCTGGAGAGTGGGAACGATCTTGGCGATGTCTTTGTCGTCGGGGGTATCGGCCTTGTACTGGATGCCTTCGCCGGTGTGCATCGTGTCCTGTGTCGGGATCGCCGAAGGGTTGGTGTCGCTGCTGCCCGTCCCGTTCGTGCCGTTGGCACCGTTCATGCCGTTGGCGGTCTTTGCGGCGTCGCCGATGATCGCAATCGCTTTGCCGACTTTGATGATCGCGCCCGGCTCGGCTTGGATGTGCAGAACGCCGGCTTCCTCGGCTTCAATCTCGACGTTGCTTTTGTCCGTCTCGATCTCCGCAATCACGTCCCCCAGCTTCACCGTGTCCCCGTCCTGCTTCTTCCATTCCAGCAGGGTGCCTTCTTCCATCGCGTCGCCCATCTTGGGCATGATTACTTCTGCCATAGTTTCCTTTTTCTGTTGCCGCCAGGGCAGGTAGGAACCCACCTCCTTGCTTTGCCACAAGTGGCTTCGCAGGGGTCCTCCCGAAGCGGGAGGACGAAGAGATTGAGCTTGCCTTCTGTCTAAAACTCTTTGCCCTCCCGCTTCGGGAGGGCAGGCACTTGTGCCGGATGGGTTCTTGTTACTCGGCGTAAACGTCCTGCATCAATTCTTCCACGGTGCAAACCGGGCTGCTCTCAGCGAACTCGGCGGCCTGACGGGCCATCGCCAGCGCCTTCTGGTCCATTTCTTCGTGCTTCGCGTCGTCCAGAACGCCTAAATCCCGCAGGTTCTTTTCTAAGATCTGAACCGGGTCACGGCCCTTCCACACTTCCAGTTCTTCATTCATGCGGTAAGTCGCCTGCGTTTCCGCGCCGTCCGCCGCGCCGTGGCCGACATAGCGGTAGGTGATAGCTTCCAGGAAGTAAGGCGCGGGGGTTTGCCGCATCTTGTCCACGATCTCTTGCGCCGCAGCGCGAACGGCGAAATAATCCTGACCGTCCACTTTGGAATGGGCCATGTTGTAGGATTCGACGCGGGAGCCTAAATCGGTGTTGGCCGAAGAGCGCTCAATAGACGTTCCCATCGCGTACTTGTTGTTTTCCAGGACGAACAGCACGGGAAGCTCATAAAGCTGTGCCATGTTCATCGCTTCGTGGAAGCCGCCGGCGTTCATGGAGCCGTCGCCTAAGAAGCAGACGCAGATGTTGCTGCCGCTTTTGAGTTCCGGCGAATGCTTCAGCGCCCATCCGATGCCGATTGCTAACGGGACGTTGCCGCCGACAATGCCGTAGCCGCCTGCGAAGCCGTGTTCTTTGTCGAACAAGTGCATGGAGCCGCCTTTGCCGCGCGAGATGCCGGTGCTTTTGCCGTAGATTTCAGCCATGATCTTGTCGGAATCGCTGCCCAGCACCAGGCAGTGGGCATGGTCGCGGTACGACGAAAGCGCCTGGTCGCCTTTGTGCCAGGTGTGCAGGACACCGAGCGAGACCGCTTCCTGGCCGATATACAGGTGCAGGTAGCCACCGACTTTGCCGGCACGAAACGCGCGGTTGCATTGTTCTTCAAAGTGCCGGATGTCCAGCATCTGCTGGTACGTGTGCAGCAGCTCATCGCTGCTGAGGCCAAGCGACTTAATCACGTCGGCAGCCTGCGCCGAAGCGACCGGGTGGCTGTGGCCGTCATTGCGCGGCAAAAGCGTTGGGCCGGTCATTTTGAGGCCATTATGCGGGCTTGCGTTTTGCCCGGTTGCCGGGGAGTTATCTGTCGGTTCAGTCGTCGGGTTGATCTTCGGAGGCGCGGCGGGGCTTGCTGCCATGATGGGGGTGAACCTCTCGTGTATTTGGAATTCGTTATTCTTGGGATTATGTTCTATTGTTATACGGGAAAAGCCAGCGTATTGTAGCGGAAATCTTTGCCTCCTGTCAAGTTGGCATGGGTGCCGGGTTTTGCTTGACAGAACAGTGCGAGATGTTTATAATTAAAGTCTGTAATCAAACCATCATTCTTGTCCGCCAGACAACAGAAATCGGTAGCATCTTATGAACTCTTTTTCCCACATGATGCGAAAGCTCACGCTGAAATGGCGTGCCATGCAGCAGGAAAGCGCCGTGCGGGGCGCTTACGAAGAAGGGCGAATGGAAGAAGCCATTGTCCACGCCCGCGCCTTGTACGAGTTTGATTTGGAGAACCCGTGGGCGAACTTTTTTCTGGCCTGCCACCATTTGGAAGGCGAGCGCTACGGGGAAGCCTTGCAGCATTTGACCCGCGTTCAAGCGGACTGGCCCGACGACGCCTACACGCACTTCGCAGTCGGACTGTGCCATGATTATCTGGAAGCGCCCCACGCCGCGCTTCCCGCCTACCGCCGCGTTCTGGAACTCGTGCCGGAATGGGCCAAAGCCCGCAAGAACTTGGGCCGCGATCTGTACCTGATCGGCAACTACCCGGAAGCTGAGACCGCTCTGCGCGTCTACTGCACCGACGCGCCCGATGACCGCGAAGCGCACGACCTGCTCGGCTACATCTGCTACCGCCAGGGCAAGCTCCGGGACTCCTTCGGCCACTACGAAAGCGCCCGGCGTTTAGACCCCTTCAACCCCAAAATGGACCGCAATGCCCGCCTATTGTACATGAAAAGCGCCCGCTCGTAAAGCGTGCTGTGTCAGCATTTTGCTGATGGACAAGGAGCCTCATTTGATAGCCAACAAGTACATTGCACTGTCGCTGCTAGGATTAGCAGCCTTTCTTGCTCTGCCACATGCGAAGGCAGTAACAACGATCCATGTTGAAACGAAAGCAGCGAGCCTACTGAACGCGCCATGTAAAGCGGTGCCTTTAAACGAAGCACTGCCTTCTACGCCAGCGGTGGAGAAGTTTACGATAACGTCATCCCCCTGTAGCATAGAACTTGGACAACTCGCAGGGTCTAGCTGGATTTCGCAGGATGAAATGGTTTCCTGGGACGGCCATGAGCTTATCCGCTTTGACAGAGCAACCCAGCAGGCAACCCCAATACAAGGCACGGAAAGTGTACTTTCCGGCAAGCACTGGGTTTCTATCGTGTCCGCTTCTCCTGACGGTCATTGGCTGGTATGGGCGGGAGGTGAAGACGGTCATTCGACTTGGAACGCGATTTCGATAGATGGCTCTAAGCATAGGCAATGGCAGCGCGACGAATCCATCACCACCCCTGCTGTTGCCTGGATGCAGGACAATCGGCATTGGGTGGAGCTAAGGGTTCCTGAAACGCAAATCGCCCCAAAGCAATGGCAAGGTCACAGCGATAACATGCGGGCGCGGGTTTACAGCTTGGATAGTCCTGATGTTCAGGATTTTCCACTGCAACTAGAAACACCAGACCCCAGTTTCATACTGCCCTGCAACTGCGGCAAAAATAGTGGCTTTTTGTTTACCGCAGATGGGCGTGCCTGGCTGACACAGGATTGGCAGACCTGTTTGCCCGGCGAGGACGGCAGGCCGAACTCCCGCGAAGATGTTTACGAGCTTTTGCCGAGTGCAACCACTTGGAAGCTGCACAAGTCATTTGTTTATCCAAAAGCGGATCAAGATCGCTGGATGTTTGACTCTGCGGTGCGCTCTCCTGACGGGAATTGGATCGCCTGGCGCAACTACGCGCCTACGGGGAAAGACAAGCTTCGTCTCATGTTAAGCCGCACGGACGGCAGTGCAATGCAGACGATTTATCAAAGCGACAGCCAAAGCGGCATAGAGCCGGAGTGGTCTCCCGACAGTCGCCAGATTGCGTTCACGGACAATGGCCCACTGGGGATTGTTACTCTTAAATTGGATACGATCATTGCGAGGGTCCTGGCTTGCTCGCCGAGCAAAATTGCCAGACGCTCTGAGACACCGGGTAAGTTTCCGGTTGCTCATTTACAGACTTTGTTGGCAGGGGCGCATTGACTGAAAAATTGTATGCCTTCACTGCCAAACACGCTCAATTATTTTGTTTCGCCTGAAGAGTATTTAGAACGCGAGCGTCGTGCTGAGTACAAAAGCGAGTATTTTGCCGGCGAAATCGTGGCGATGGCGGGCGCGAAGCGAAAGCACAATCTTGTTTCCAGCAATGTCACGACTTCGTTGGGGGTTCAGCTTCGCGACGAGCCATGCGAAGTGTACGCCAACGATATGAAAGTGCGGGCCGATCAATCGCGGCAATACAGCTATCCTGATGTCGTCGTGGTTTGTGGAGAGCCGCGATTTCAAGATAACGGCGATGACGTGCTTTTGAACCCAACAATCGTGGTGGAAGTGCTGTCGCCGTCGACGGAAGCGCAGGACCAAGGCGAGAAATTTCTGCGTTACCGGCAGATCGAGTCGCTCACGGATTATTTACTCATCGCGCAGAACGAGCGCCGCGTGGAACAATTCACAAAACAGCCCGACGGCTCTTGGCGGCTGGTGGAGACGTTTGACACGGGTGAGGTGCGCTTAGACTCCATTGGTTGTACGCTTTCTCTTGCTGACGTTTACAACAAAGTGGCTGTGGAACCAATTTTGAGGATTGTTTCCGAAGAGCCGCGCTAATTTTTGACCGAAGAATTGTGCGATTTCAGGCACTAATCGGGTATGATTGCGTGTTACATATTTGCGTCTTATCAAGACAGCGCAGTCCTAAAGAAACCATGAAGGATGTTAGAAAGTCGTTTATGACCGTCAAATCTTCCCCGCATCATATGAATGGCAGCAATGGCAGCAAGCCTTACGACACATCTGTGGAAGCCTTGCTTCCGCCGGACCTAACCGAAAGCAAGCCCAAAGATTGGCCGGTGACGGTTTTGAGCCGCGAAGAGCGGGAGCGGCAGGTGGAACGCGCGTTTGCCGGGCTGTACCGCTGGTATGTCGCCCGGTCCCAAAAGATGCGGAACTGGAACCCCGACTCGGATTTTGCCTGGGGCGAGATGAAGGCGGACCATTCGGACGATGTTGTCCAGCTCATTGAAGGCTTTTTCGCCGTCGAGCAGTACACGCCGGATTACACATCCGAAATTCTGGAAATCGTGCGCCGCTCCAACGGCCGCTCCAATTTCCAGCTTCGGTGGGGCGCGGAAGAAGAGCGCCATGCGAATACGTGGGAAAACGCCCTGCTGTTCTCGCGGCGGCGTTCGCCGGACCAGATCGAGCATTACAAGTGGCAGCTCCGGAACAACGCCTGGACTTTGCCCTGGGCAGACCCACTGCACATGATGCTGTATACGGTCTTTCAGGAGCGGGCGACTCAGATCAACTACCTAAACTTTGCGAAAATTGCGCGGGGCGAATCGGATAACCCGGCTTTCACGGGCGACGTAGACCCTGTGCTGGCGTCGGCCTGCACGAAGCTGGCGGTGGATGAAGCCGCGCACTATGCGTTCTTTTTGGAAGGCGCACGTCTGTATTTGTACTACCAGCCGGAAGAAACCTTGCAGGCGATCCACGACGTCGTGACGCACTTTGCGATGCCCGCGCAAAACATCATTCCGAATTGGCCCCAGGTCGCTGAAACGATTTATAGGGCGGGCGTGTACGGCCCGCGCGTCTTCCAGCGTGACGTCATTGGCCCGGTTTTTGAGAACCTGACCATTGAAGGCAAAAAAGCACTGGAAAACGGCATCAAGCGCACCCGCGAAATCCCGAACGAGGACGGCATCATGCGAAGCACGGCGCTTTGGGACGTGTTTGATCCCGGCGAGGCCGAGCGGAGCGTCATGCGTCTGCACGACAAAATCGGCGCATATGAAGCAAGCGTTGGACGCGCTGCGCTGGACCCGTTTGCGTTCCAAGCCAACCCGGACTGGCCGAAGGCGTAGCATGTTCCACGCCTCAAAGCTTGCCCTGCTGGCCGGCACCACGCTGGCGGCGCTTTGCTTCGGATGCCGTTCCACGCCGCCGGGGCTGGCCGCGCAAGGGAGTCGCACGTCTCAGGCTGCCTTGCCGCCTGACCAGTCGAATGCTCCGCTTCTGCCGGACCCGAAGATGACGCCGGGGGCGACGCTGCCGGTAACGACAGGCGACATCTGCGTGTCCGGCTATTCCCAGAAAGTCCGCAACGTCCCCGTGGATGTTAAACGGCAGGTTTACGCCGAATACGGCATTGCCAGCCATCGGCCCGGCGAATATGAAATAGACCACTTAATCAGCTTGGAGCTGGGCGGCTCAAATTCTATAAAGAACTTGTGGCCGCAATCATATGTCACCAAGCCCTGGAACGCGCACGTCAAGGACAAGCTGGAAAATGAGCTGCACGATGAAGTGTGCAGCGGCAGGATTAGTTTGCCGATGGCCCAGCATGACATCGCAACAGACTGGATTGCAGCGTACAAGAAGTGTTTTCACACGAACGCGCCGCTGTCCGGCGGCAGCGATGCGTTCGCAAGCCGCAGCCGTCGCTATTCCCGGCATCCGCTGACCGGCGCTCCTATCCCATTTACCATCCCGGCAGCGCCCAACCGCACATTGGGAACAAGCGCGGCGGGCAATCAGTCTTTAGGAACACAGGTTTGGGTGAACTTCAAGTCAGGCAAGTATTTCGGGTCCGGCTCAGAATATTACGGCCACACCAAGAGCGGGCAGTACATGACCGAAGCCGAGGCCCAAAAGCAAGGCTATGTCGCGGCGCGGGGGCAGTAGAAGGTAATCAATGGCAAGCAATCACAAATTGACAAGCGTTCTTGAAGGCCGGAGCATTGCGGGAACGTCCAACCAGAACGATGCGCTGACGATCTCGTTTACTGATGGTTCCAAGATGACGGTGCAGACGGCGGGATCATCCAACAGCGCGTCCACCGGCGGCACAGTAAAAGCCGTGCGGCAGCAGGGAACCACCCTGAGTTTGGACATGGAAGGCGGAGACACATTGGACATTCAAACCGCCGCCCAAACGTCCAGCGTCATGGTGCGAAGCGCGGACGGCACGATGGAATACGCCGACTGAGCCAGCTTCTTATTTGCTCTTTTTATTCGTTGACGACGGCGGCGAGCAGGCAAACGTCGTCGTGCAGATCGCCCTGCGCGTAGTCCCGGACCCCGGACACGATGCGGGCGACCAGCTCTTCCGGCGTTTCGCCGGGCGCTCCCGCTTGAAGCAGGGCGGCAACACCCGCAACGCCCAAAAACTCGCCCCGGCGGCGGCCCGCTTCCGTCACGCCGTCCGTGCAGAAGAACAGCGTGTCCCCAGGAGCGAGCGTCACCGACTGCTGGCAGAAGACCGCATCTTCCGTCAATCCCAGGACTGCGTTGACTTCCGTGCCGCCCGCCGGCAGCAAGGCAATCTCGCCGCCGTCCGCGCCGCGCAGCAGGCCGGGGTCATGGCCGCAGGACAGAAACGTCAGCCGGCGCAAGCCGGCGTCATAGATGCCGACAAAGAGGGTTGCAAACCCGGTCAGCAGGTCGTGGGCGACTAGGGTGCGGTTCAGCTCGGTGATGGCTTGTTCCAGGGACGGCGTCCGGTACAAGCTGTAGCGCAGCATGTTCCGAATGGTTGCGACTTGCGCGGCGGCGGCGAGTCCTTTGCCGGACAAGTCGCCCACGGCAAATACCGCTTGTCCTTCTTTGAGTGAAAATACGTCCAGAAAATCGCCGCCGACACTGGCTTCCGACAGCGCGGCCTTGTAGTAGGAAGCCATCGCAAGACCCGGAACCCGCTGCGGCAGGCTGGGGATCAAGGCATCCTGCAAGGCTACGGCAATGTCATGTTCCCGTTTTTGCGCTTGGGCCGCGTCCAGCGCGGCGCGGGTTTGAGCGGTAATGGCTTCAACGAGGCCAACTTCGCCGGGTTCCCATTCGCGCGGCGTTTCTGTCATGGCGACATTCAAAGTCGCGACCAGACGCTTGCCTTCAAACAGCGGCGTAATGATGGCCGCCTGCATCTTTCCGGCGGCCATGATTTCCTGAACAGCAGGCCCTAATGACGCTTCAGATCGGTCCGGCACGACAAGTGTTTGTCCCGGCGTGTGTAGCGCGGACCCGGCGCTTTCGTGCAGGGCAAAGAAAACGTGGTCTGCGCCGAGCAGCCGCGCCAGACCGTCGGCGGCTTCGCGCTGGATCAAGTCCGGGTCCAGCGTTTGCAGCGAAATCTGGCTGATCCGGCTGACCAGGCGCTCACGCGCCAGCAGCCGCTCCACTTCCTGCTCAGTCCGCTTGCGCTCGGTGATGTCGGAAAAGACGACCAGGCCGCTAAGAACTCGCCCGCTTTTGTCGCGGACCAGCGTGCTGTCCGACCCCACAAAAACGCGCGTCTGATCGGGATGTTCCACCACAACGTCGACATGAACGACGCCCGGCTCGCCGGCTAATGCCCGCCGGAGGCCGGTGCTTTCGGGAGCCGCCGGGCTGCCGTCAAAATGGAAAATCGCGTAGTCCGCATCTCCCTGACGTTGAACGCTTTCCCAAGTTTGACCCCAAATGCGCTCCGCTTCCAAGTTGGCGTAGACTAACTTGCCGGCTCGGTCGCTCAACACGACGCCGACCGGAGCCGTGTCCATCACAGCCCGCAGACGCGCCCGCGCTTCCTCTGAGTCCGCCAGCAGCAGGGCGTTCACCCGCAGGGACTCCAAGCCTCGGATGAGCGTTCCGCCGACGCAAAGCAGCAGGACGATTTCCACAATATCTCGCGGGCGGCCTGTGATGCCCCCGGAACCCAGCGGCGTCAAGTAAAATGTCATCGAACCAGTGGACAGCAGCAGGGTCAGGACTCCCGGCCCGCGCCCGCCCAAAATCGTAACAAGCGCGACTGTCAGCAGAAAGCCAATGCCGAATGGGCGAACGTGGCCGCCTTCCGCATGGGCCACAAAGTTTTGGACCAGCAAAAGTATCCAGGAGGTCAGCGCCGTCATCAGCACGGCCAGAAAATAAGCTTTGGGAGGGGATAAAAAACGCATGATGGGAGATTGTGCAAGAAGCAGGCCTGCTTGCCTGATTATACCCTATCTTGCCGGCAGTCTTCTTTAAGAAATCAATCCTTTGTTTGCTGCGGCGTCTATTAAACCTTCGGCATAGTCCCACAAAACCGGCGAGCCAGCGGCGATGGCGCTGTTTCGTGCCTTGACGCGCTCGGCGCTGACATCGGCCTCGCGCCAGCACCCGCCGTCGTTGTGGCAGTTCGGCACCACCCCGCCGCCGAGACAGTCTAATGCTGCCGCGAACTTGGCTTCCGGCGTTTCCAGCGCGTCAAACTCCCTCCAAAGCGCCTGCATGTCTTCTGCCATGTCCGGTGGAAGCAGCCCAAACACGCGCTCTGCCGCGCGTTCTTCGCGTTCGCGCTGGGTTGACACCGCCGCCGGGTCAAATGCGAACGTGTCCCCGGCGTCTATTTCTACCAAGTCATGGACCAGCAGCATCTTGACGACGTGCAGCACATCTACTTTCGGCTCAGCATGTTCCGACAAAACAATCGCCATCAGCGCAAGCTGCCAGGAATGCTCGGCGTCGTTTTCCAGGCGGTCCCCGTGCAGAATACGGTTGCGCCGAAAGATGGATTTGGCTTTGTCGGCTTCAACTAAAAACTGCATTTGCTGGAGCAGGCGGTCATTGGGCATAAGTTAGTCCTCTTTTTCTTTCGCTCTTTTTTTTGCATCCAGCAGGCGGTTGGTGTAGCCTTCGTCGGTGGAAGCGGCGGGCTTGTCGGGTTTGGGCTTCGGCGGCAGGGAAGCGACATAGGGAAAGGGGTTGTCAGGGTCGGGCTGGGCGCGTCCGGCCCGGCGATTGAGAAGCTGGCGGGCCGTATCGGCGGCGTCTTCGGGCTGGGCGGTGCGCGTGACCGTTTTGCGCTCCAAGAGCTTGCTCATTTGCGGCGACGACGGCTGCATCGTAGGCTTTGCGGCGGTCTCACGGAGAGCGGCGGCGCGGGCGAGGGCTGCTCCTGCGCCTGCCGTGACGGTGTCGCGGACTTTGGCGGGGCGGATAATCAAACGGCGGACGGCGATGTCGGCTAAAAACAGCAGGGCGGCCCACAGCAGCAGCGGCGGACCGATGTCCCTCACGCCGACGACCCACGACGGCGCATCGCGGTATATTTGGGCGGCGTCGTTCTGGATTTTGCCGCCGGTGCCTTCGGCGAGGCGCGTCAAGAGCGGCAGGTTCGGACCGAGCGTGCGGAACTCCGGCGAATACGGCACGACGAGGCTGACGGTCTGCGACGGCGGCGCGGGACCGTTCGGCGCGGCTTCGCCCCGATGAACATTCACAAGATATGGGCCGGTCTGGTCGGCGTCAAAATTGCCTTCGTAGCGGCCCGGCCCGGTCTGGGACAGCGTCACGGGCTTCAGCGTCAAATCCGGCGCGACGACGTTTGCTGTGATCTTGGCGGCATTGACGAAGCCGCCCTGCGACGTGAACGCATCCACGACCAGATGACCCTTGCCGTTTTCGTTGTCCAGCGTACTTTGGAAATCGGCGTCTGTGTTCTGGCGCAGGGACCAGCGCAGGGTCTGTGCCCAAAAGCGGGAAAAGCCGGGCCACGGCAGCCAGTGGATCGCCCAGTGCGGCCTGTCGTCGCTGGTGAACGCAAACGTCCGGCCCAGGCCGTAGCGCCAGTAGGCGAACACCGGATCGCGGTGGTCCGGCGCGGTCAGCGCGACTGTGGAGCCGGGCTTGGCCGACGACACGTTGTAACCGAGAAGCGGCGGCTCGGAACCCCAGTCAATACCGGTGATGACTTCGTCGTCGGGAATGGGCTTAGCGAGAAACGGCTCTTCAATGATGCGTAATTTGGAGACCGACTGCTGATCTTTTCGGAGCAGCTTGGGCAGGTCATCGGGCTTTTCGGCAACATACGCCGTGCCGCCGCCGACTTGTGCCATCGACGCAAGGAACTGCGCTCCCTGCGCGTCGGCTCCGGTCGCAACGGTAGACAATGTAATGCCGTGGGTTTTCAGCGCTGACAAATTGGCCGTGTTCTGGCCCGACTCGTTAATCGCGTCCCCGTCGCCTAAAAACATGATGTGCTTGACTTGGGCAGGCGTGATGTTCAGCACACGGCCCGCTTCCAAGATGTACGGGTCGTAGACCGGCGGATCGTTCATGTCGGTCAGGCCGGACATCTTGGCTTTCAGCCCGGCCTTGTCGGTGACATGCTGCATAGGGATGCGCCAGACGCCGTTGCAGTCCTCAACGCCGATCTGATCCTGCGGGTCCAGCAGGTCTACGACGGACTTGGCGGCTTCAATGGACATGTTGACGTTGCCCGGCTCTTCCAGGTCTTCGATGACCAGCGCGACGGCGATTGTCGGGAACCGCTTCTTGTCCTTGATGTCCATTTTGACCGGCAGCGCGTCTTCAATCGGCGTTCCCGTGTAATCGCCCGCCGCAAACGAGTTGACGCCGCCGATCATGCCGAGGCCGACGCCAAACTCTTTGGTGGCGGCTTCTAACGCGCTCATCTGGGCCGGTCCCAGCTCATCGGCGGGGACATCCGACAACACGACGGCGTCATACGACGCCAGCGCGGGAACGCTGGCCGGAATGCCGCCGGGCGTCTGCACGTCCAAGTCAATCTGCTGGGCGTTCAAGGCGTTTTTGATGGACGCCAGCGAGGAGTTCACTGTGTCGGTGATATACAGAACGCGCGGGCGGCCTGATACAGACACAAAGCCAAAGCCTTGATTGTTCTCGGCAATGGTATCCTGAGGCGCCGTCAGTACGGCTCCGTACTTGTGGAAGCCGGCGTCATGCACGGTTTCGGGAAACGTGAACGCATTCTTGCCCGCTTGAAGCTGCACGGGCGTCTGTCCCAGCGGCTGCCCGTCGCGGGTCAGGGTGATTTTGCCTGGTTGTGCCACAGTGCTGGACACGACCACGCGGACGGTAAACGGCTGGTCCTGCCGGGCGCGTGTCGGCAAGTTCACGTCGTCCACCATCGCTTCTGCGCTTGGCGTCCCGCCGTTCCCCTGCCCCAGTGCCGTCGGCGCGATGTCCACGCGAACACCTTTGGCCCGCAGGCCGTCAATCTCGGCTTCCGCGTCCCCGACGTTCTCGTTGCCGTCGGACAGCACGACGATCTTATGCCCCAGGCCCTCCGGCAGCGACGCTTCCGCCAGCCGCAGGGCGCTGGACAAGTCCGTCGCGTCGCCCGCCACCGTCGGCGTCCCCTGCTCCAGCGATTCTAAAGTTTCCGATGGCGCTTCGTCTACGTTTGCCGTCCGTCCAAACTCAATCACCCCGCCCTGGTCGCCCCCGCGCTTCCCGCCGAGCGCCTTGTTGATGTAGTCCCGCCCGGCGGCCTGGTCCCCGCGCGGCACGGACTTGGACACGTCCAGCAGAAAAATCGTCGCCAGCTTGTCCGAGCGCTGCACGGTATGGATGCCCGCCAGAGCGCAGACCAGCAGCGCCGCCGCCAGGCTCCGCACGAGGAGGGCAAGCTGGGCCGTGCTTGAGTTCAGCCCCGCATACGACCGCCGCCCAATGGCCCAAAAGGCCGCGATAATGGCAGGCAGAAGAAGCAGGAGCCAGGGATGATCAAATGTAATAGGGCTTTGCATGAGTGTTAGGAAGCTGTGACAGCGTCGGCAGCAAGGAGCTTTCGGAGTGCGTCATTGACCGCCTGCTCCGTCGGAAATGCCGCCGCAACATCCGGCGCAAGTTTTACGAGGTTAGTCCCCTGCCGATACCGAGCGGTGTATTTGCCGCGCACACCATTTTGGAGCAGGCCGCGCAGTTCCTCTTTTCCGTACTCAGCCCGCAGATCGTCTTGTTCGTCTTCAACTATTTCGCTATGCTGGCTTTCAAGCATTTTCGTAAACCTTTCTCTCGCGCCGGGTGGCCTCACGCGCACTGATGATGCGTACCTGGTTATCTTTATCTGTGTGGGAAACAAAAAGCAGACGCCCGCGCTGCGAGTGCCCGATGATGACTAAACGCTCTTCGCTTACAGAATGGTCAGCGTCGAAAAACGTGATGGACAAGTCATCCTCAAAAACAGTCGCCGCTTCAAGAAACGAGACGCCATGCTTGCTGAGATTTGCCTCGGCCTTGCCGTCGTCCCAATTAAAATTCATAGCAAGACTACTTCAAGTCCAAAGTCCGCGCCCTTCGGGTCTGCCAGTGCAAAAGCGGGTGTTTTGTGGCATCTGCGCCGTCTAGCCGTACAATTTATTGTATGGTCTTCAGGAATTCCAATTCGCTGGCAACGCGCTCAATATCTTCATGGCGCGTGAGCCAGCCCCAATGATCCGGGCCACTATCTCGCTTGAATGTAACCGCAGAGAAGCCGACGAGTTCGCCGCTTTTGGCCTGCTCCAAAATTGTTGTCAGCTTCTCGACGAGTTGTGGGTCAACAGATGCATTTTCCATGACAGTCTCCTTTGTGGTCTAACACAAATACTTACGCCTAACACTCACCTATCGTTTCCTCAGTATACCATAGAGGCATGAGGTACACTGAACGCATTAGAAAAACAAAAACTATGAGTGAATTGTACGATGCGATTGTGATTGGCGCGGGGCATAACGGCCTCGTTTGCGCGTGTTATCTGGCGAAGGCCGGGCATAAAGTCTTGGTTTTAGAGCGGCGTCCCGTAGTTGGCGGGGCAGTCTGCACGGAGGAGATTTGGCCGGGGTACAAGATTGACCTCGGCTCGTCCGTTCATCTGATGATCCACCGGACGCCCATCGTGGCCGACCTCCACCTGGCGCGGTACGGGCTGGACTACATCGAGATGGACCCGTGGGCTGCCCTGCCGCTGCCGGGGG
>CAXTRL010000052.1:11740-15142 GCA_964246575.1 uncultured Armatimonadales bacterium | reverse complement strand
TTTTGCGACTTTCCTCTTGCGTTTACAGTGCGCTGGGAAGGCAGCTTGTATTTGTTCTTCCGCGAGTTCGATGATGATCAGGACGACTATGAAGAGCATTACCGGATATATCTCATGCCGCTCTGGACAGAAGAAGAACTCCAAGCGTCTTGGAGTCGAATTGAGACAAAAGCCACGAAGTATATAGGAAAAGTCGCGGTAAAAGACGTATTGTTCGACCCGTCTCATCGCCGGGAGATTGATGCGGCTGTCCTCCAAACGCTGGCTGCGCCGCGTGAACTGGCAGAAGCCGCGCTCGGAAAGATTTAATTTTCGGAAAGATTTAGGTTGAATGAAAGCTTTGCTTGCTTCTCCGCGCGGCTTTTGCGCGGGCGTTGACCGGGCGATTGATGTGGTGGAAGAAGCGCTTGAAATCTTCGGGGCGCCGGTGTATGTTCGCCATGAAATTGTCCACAATGAACATGTAGTGGAACGCCTGCGGCGGCACGGGGCGATCTTTACGGATGACCTGGCCGACGTGCCGAACGGCAGCGTCCTGATCTTCTCGGCGCATGGGGTTGCGCCCGCCGTCCGCACCGAGGCGACGGCACGGCAGCTCAAAGTGATTGACGCCACCTGTCCCTTAGTCACGAAAATCCATCTGGAAGTGCACAAGTTTCTGAAGCGCGGCTACGGGATTTTCTATATCGGCCACAAGGGCCATGTAGAAACCGAAGGGACACTGGGCGAAGCGCCGGGCCGCCTGCACTTAGTCTGTGAGCTGGCCGATGTCGCCGCGCTGCCGGAGCCGCCGGAAAACAAGCTGATTTATTTGACGCAAACGACGCTGTCCATTGATGAAACTCAGCAGATTGTGGAAGCGCTCCGCGCTCGGTTTCCGCGTCTGGAAAACCCGCCGAGCGGCGACATCTGCTACGCGACCCAGAACCGGCAGGACGCCATCAAAGTCATTGCCCCGGCGTCTGATGTCGTGCTGGTCATCGGCTCGCAGACTTCTTCCAACACAAAATCGCTGCGCCAAGTCGCGGAAACGCTCGGCGCACGGTCGTACCTGATTGGCGGGCGCGAGGACATCACCGACGCCATGCTGTCCGGCGCAGAGACTATCGGCGTCACCAGCGGGGCCAGCGCCCCGGAAGACCGCGTCCAGGGCGTTTTAGAGGAGCTGCGCGAGCGTGGCGTCTTGGAAGTGGAGTCAATTCAGGTGTGCGAAGAAGACATGGCCGTCACGCCGCCGCGCGAAATGAAACTGCTGAAAATGGCTTACGCTGCGGGGGCTTGACTTTCAGGCTTCCTCCCGGCTACAATCATCGCGTACTACAACATTCAAGACCGCTGGGGGTGCCGGCTCGCTCAACATTTGTTTCTAACACTTGTTTAGTGTGTCGGCTGAGAGGCAGATGCCAACCCCACGAACCTGATCCGGGTCATGCCGGCGTAGGGAAGCGGGAGGCAGGCTCGTTCGCATCTCCATCTTTGCGTCAGGCCGCCGTCCCCACTTTCTGAGGCGGCGGCCTTTTGAGCGTCTTGCCCAAGACGCGGAGCAAAGAAAGAGCTATGAACACTAACATGCAAACCCAGCTTGCCCGACGCGCCACTGCCCAAGCCTTCACGCGAGCCTTCACACTCATTGAGCTGCTTGTCGTCATCGCCATTATCTCCATCTTGGCGGCGATCTTATTTCCCGTCTTCCAGGGCGTTCGTGAGAATGCCCGCCGAACCGCCTGCATTTCCAACGGCAAGCAGATTGGCCTCGCCGTAATCCAGTATACGCAGGATTATGACGAGACCATGCCGATTTTCCAGGCGTACAACACCGTTAAGTCGGGCGCAGCGCCGGGGCAGCCGGGGCATAAAGGCGTCGAAGACGAGCTTGCGCCTTACACGAAAGCCTCTGACCTGTTCAAATGTCCCGACGACGGCGGCGGTCCGACGACGAACGGCAAGAGCTACCACGACTTTTACGGTTCTTCTTATCGGTTCACCCAAGCGTGCTACACGCTTGTTCCTCAGAGCGACCCTGCAAACCCGGCTGTTTCTTACGAGGACGACTCGCCGGTAGACACCACGGCTACCGACCCAGTACGGATTGTCACCAATGCTCAGTTTGTCGTGCCGTCGGACACCCGCATCATGCGCGACGAGATGATGCCCTGGTTCAGCCAAATTCAAGACCCTGGTGGCAATTTGTACGGCTATGTCACGCCAGGCAGCGGGACAACAAACTATTACCAGCAGTGGCATCCGAGCGGCGGCACGTTCATTTTTGCCGACGGCCACGCGAAGTTCCTTGTCTCTGCCTCGGCTTTTAATCAAAGTGATGCTACGCCTGACGGGCACAGTTTCAACGACGGCTATTACTACGGCTACGATTAAGAAGATGAAAATCAGAACCATGAAATCAGCTTCGCGCGGCTTCATTCAAGCCTTTACGCTTATCGAGTTGCTTGTCGTCATCGCCATCATCTCGATTTTGGCGGCGATCTTGTTTCCCGTCTTTCAGCAGGTGCGAGAAAATGCCCGCCGCACCGCCTGCATCTCCAACGGCAAACAGATCGGCTTGGCCGTGACCCAGTACACGGGGGATTATGACGAGACCATGCCGATTTTCCAGGGCTACAACGATGGTACGATGGCCGCAATGGGAGCAGGCGGTGCGCCGGGAACGCCGACCCACAAAGGCATTGAAGATGAGCTGGACGTCTACACAAAGTCCAGCGACTTGTTTAAGTGTCCCGACGACTCCGGTGGGCCTGCCGCAAGCAGCGCCTCAACCGCGAATCAAAGCTACCACGATGATTATGGGTCCTCGTATCGGTTTGACATTGGCTCTTATACGATCAAAGGTGGGTCGGACGGCTCATATGAAGGCAACTACGAAGTGGATAATCCTACCAACATGACAAGCCAGGGCCTCGCGCCGCAGGTGCCGCACACGATCACAAACAGCCAGTTTGTGTACCCCTCCGACACGCGCATCATGCGTGACGAGATGTTTTCGTTCTTCGCTGCCGACCAAGACCCCGGCGGCATGAAGTATGGTTATGCTCCGGCTTACTACAAGCAGTGGCATCCCGGCGGCGGCACGGTGATCTTTGCAGACGGCCATGCGAAGTTCATCACGAAAAGCATTGATTTTGACAACGAAGTTGTCTGCGTAGACGGCAGGCGCGGCGGCGACATGGATCCTAACACAGCCACCGACGGCAATTCCTATACGACCGATTATGGCCTCTGCGACTAATGAAAGTTCTGATTTTAGCGAACGGCGAGCCGCCGTCGCAAATGCTGCTGGCGCGGCTTGCGGCGGAACATGACCTCTTCATCGCAGTTGACGGCGCGGCCTTGAAAGCTGCGCGGCTTGGTGTGACGCCAAACATCGTCAGCGGGGACTTTGATTCG
>CAXTRL010000052.1:5047-11730 GCA_964246575.1 uncultured Armatimonadales bacterium | reverse complement strand
CGACGCCGGATCAAAATCAAACTGATTTGGAGAAAGCGTTTAATATCGCGCAGGAGCGCGGGGCGTTGGAAGTGACAATTGCCGGGGCGGCGGGCGGGCGGATTGACCACACGCTGGGTCATTTCAGCCGGCTGCTGCGCTGGCGCGAAGAACTGCCGGATTTTCCTGTGGTCGTGGTGGAAGACGGCTCGGAGGTGCGGGCCATCGCAGGCGAGATCACGCTGACAGCGGGACTTGGCGATGTCGTGTCGCTGCTGTCGTATGACGGGCGGGCGAGAGTGAGCATTCAGGGTGTCCGCTGGCCGCTGGAAAATCACTTGCTGCCGGCGGGGGTAGGGGGGCTGCTTAATGAAGCCGTCGCGCCGGAAGTTCACATCAAAGCCGTAGGCGGCGCGATTCTGGTCTGCCACTTGCAGGCGTGGCGAAGGCGGCATTTGTGAGCGTGAACTTAAACGGAGAATTGCGGGCGGCGTTCACGGCGCTGGACTGGAGCATTCTTGGGCTGTACCTAGCTTTTCTGCTGGTCATCGGCTTTTGGCCCCGGCGCGAAACGACGGAAGATTATTTGATCGCAGACCGGGGCCTCAGCCTGCCGGTTTTTACGGCGACGCTGGTGGCGACCTGGTACGGCGGCATTCTCGGCGTTGGTGAGTTCGTGTATACGTCGGGCCTGGTCAACTGGACCACGAACGGGCTGCCGTATTATGTGTTCGCGCTGCTGTTCGCCGTCTTTTTGGCCCGGCGGGTGCGCGGCGGCGCGGCGCATACTTATACCATTCCCGATAAGCTGGCGGAAGCGTATGACACCAAAACGGCCTTGCTTGGAGCGGTGTTCGCGTTTGTGTACGCCGCGCCGTCGGCGTATATTTTGATGACCGGGACGCTGCTGCATATTTTGTTCGGCTGGCCGCTGCTGCCGGCGATGCTGGTCGGCATGGCGTTCTCGGTGGCGTATGTCTTCCGGGGCGGCTTTTTGGCGGATGTCCGGGTCAACACCCTGCAATTTATCTTGATGTTCGCGGGCTTTATCACCGTGGCCGCCGTGTGTTTAACCAAGTTCGGCGGCTTGGCCTACCTCTCCGCGCCGGGACATCTGCCGCCGGGCCACTTGAAGCCGATGGGGACCTACGACTTCGGGTTTGTGCTGGTCTGGTTCTTTATCGCGCTGGTGACGCTGACCGATCCCGGCTTTCATCAGCGCTGTTATGCCGCCAGAACGCCCCGCGTCGCCGCGCTGGGTATTGGGCTGGCCGTAGGATGCTGGATGCTCTTTGACGCGCTTTCGACCACAACCGGCCTGTTCGCCCGTGCCCTGCTGCCGCATTTGTCCGACCCGAAAAACGCCTTTCCCGCGCTGGCCGAGCGTGTCTTGCCGCCGGGGCTGAAGGGCTTGTTTTATGTCGGAATGCTGGCCCCGATCATGGCAAGCACCGTGTCGTACACATTTATCGCCGCCGTGACCCTGGGCCGCGACTTTGTGTGGCGGCTTCGGCGTGACCCGGATGCGTCTCAGGTTCCCGTGTATACCCGCTGGGGCTTGGCTCTGACTTCCGTGCTGTCAGTGACTATCGCCCTGCTGATCCCGTCAGTCGTCAAGCAGTGGTATTTTTTCGGCAGCGTCTTTGTGCCGGGCGCACTGCTGCCGCTTCTCGGCGCGTATGCCGCGCCGCGCTGGCGTCCGCCGCCGACGTTTGCGTTTTTGTCCATGCTGCTCGGCGCAGGAACGGCCTTGTCCTGCCTGCTCTGGGGCTGGGGGCATGGCGGCTTTGACGATCCGCATTTTCCCTTGAACTGGCAGCCGATGTATCCGGGCCTTGCCGCCGCCGCTTTAGCTTACGGGGCAGGGCTGCTTCGGCCTAAGCCGCTTCCGGTATTTCGCCTGCCCGATGTGCCATAATGCGTCATGCCGCCTCTGCTGGAAGCCAACGACCTGACCGTGACCGCTGCCGGAACCCCGCTGCATTCCCATCTTTCGTTCACGCTGGAGCCGGGTGAGCTGGTCGCCGTCACCGGGCCGTCGGGTTCCGGCAAGACGACGCTGCTGCGAACGGTTTGCGGCCTCCAAGACCCTGCCGCCGGGGAAATTCTGCTGCAAGGCCGCTCTGCCGATGCTTGGGGCTGGCCGCAGTTCCGGCGCAAGCTGGTCTTGGTAAGCCAGAAACCAATTTTGCTGGCGATGACCGTGGAAGACAACCTGCGCCATCCGTTTACCTACCATGCCGCCGACGCGCCGTTTCCGGAACACATGGCGCGGGACCTGCTGGACGATCTTGGGGTTGGGGCGTCGTGCTGGACTCAGGACGCGCAGACGCTGTCGGTCGGGCAGCAGCAGCGGGTGTCGCTCATACGCTCCTTGCTTTTAGAGCCGCTGGCGCTGTGTTTGGATGAGCCGACGAGTGCGCTGGACCCGGTTTCCGCCGGGCTGGTGCAGGCGCTTCTCAGCCGCCTCGCCGCGGGGCGCGGCCTGGCGGCGCTGGTGGTGACGCACAGCCCGCAGCAGGCGCAGGAATGGTGCTCCCGGCAGATTGTGCTGCCGGGGAAACAGGCCACAAAAATATGATCCAAAAACGAGTGACTAAAGTCACTCGCTGGAAGGTACTCGGAAGTACCGCCTGTCCAGGGGACAGAAACAAGCAACAGACAAGCTTCCAAGCCTAATCTTGCTGTCCCCTGGACAGGCGGCGTTTCCGAACGCCTTCCAGCGAGGGCGTTCACACCCTCGTTCTTCACACCCTCGTTCCTCCTGCCTTCGTAATTCGCAATTGAAGCCTATCATGCCCATCCAGCCTATCAGCTTTCTCCAAATCGCCATCGCTACCCTGCTAGTCGTCTTCTGCGGGATGCTCAGCTTTGCGTTCCGGCTGCGGCTGGAAAAGCAGCTTGCGGTGGCGGCGGCCCGGACCATCGTTCAGCTTCTTCTCGTCGGCTCCGTGCTAAAATACGTTTTTGCCCTGCAAAGCCTGTTTTTGATCTTTGGGCTGGCCTTCTTGATGGTCGGCGTCGCCAGCCAGGCGGCGACCGGGCGCTCGGCGTACACCTACAAAGGCATCTTTGCCCATTCGTTTTTGTCGCTTGCTGCCAGCGGACTTTTGACCGCTTATGTTGTCACGGCAGCGATTATTCAGGTGCATCCCTGGTATCGCCCGCAGTATCTGGTGCCGCTGCTCGGCATGATACTTGGCAACAGCCTGACCAGCGTGTCCATCACGCTCGATGGACTGCTCAGCGACATGGTGCTGCGCCGTCCTGAGATTGAGATGGAACTGTCGCATGGGGCGACGGCCTGGGAAGCGGCGCATGGGCCGCTCGAAAGTGCGGTCCGGCGAGGCATGGTGCCGACGATTAACTCCATGCTAGTCGTCGGCATTGTTTCCTTGCCGGGCATGATGACGGGGCAAATTCTGGCGGGCAGCGACCCGCTGGAAGCTGTGAAGTATCAAATTGTCGTCATGTTCATGCTGGCGGCGGCCACCGCGCTCGGCTGCATTTTGTTTGCCCTGCTGGCGTACCGGCAGCTTTTCAACACCCATCAGCAGTTGGAACGCCGGCTTGTTCCCCGCAAAAATACCGGGTTTTAGGACGTTCTTTCCCCCTCTCTCGCGCCGCCCCCCCGAAATGCCAATAACAGAATTATGCTTTCTGTTGTTGAAATGTTTAGGGTGCAGGCGAAACTCTGTCCTGAAGCGTCGGCGGTCGTGTCTGCCGACGGGGTGCTGACCTATGGGACGCTGCACGCGCGGTCAAACCAGTTAGCGCACGCTCTCAGGACGCGGGGCGTGGGCGCGGATACGCCGGTCGGTGTTTGTTTAGAGCGTTCGGGCCTGATGCCAACCGCGCTGCTCGGCATTCTCAAAGCAGGCGGCGGCTATGTGCCGCTGGACCCGTCGTATCCGCAGGCGCGGCGTGACTTCATGCTGGCCGACGCCGGGGTGCGCCTGGTGCTGACCCAAAGTTCTCTGCAAGCGCAAGTTCCAAGTGGCATTGAAACGCTTTGCTTAGATGCTGGGTGGCCGGGAGTGGAAGACGCCGAAGCGGAACTGGCTGAAACTCCGTCCGATGCCGACAGCTTGTTTTATCTCATCTACACGTCCGGGTCTACGGGAACGCCCAAAGGTGTGCGGATGGGCCACCGGGCGATTGCAAATCTAGTCCAATGGCAGCGGACAGCCAGTTTTCGGCCCGACGCGAAGACGGCGCAGTTTGCCGCGCTTGGGTTTGACGTTTCCGCGCAGGAGATCTTTGGAACGCTCTGCGGCGGCGGGACGCTCTGCCTTGTGCCGGAAGCCTTGCGCTCCGATCCCGCCGGCCTCCTGGGCTTTTTGGACAGCCACGCGGTCGAGCGCCTGTTTCTGCCGTTTGTCGCATTGCAGCAGATGGCGGAAGCGGCGGCCTCTGCACCAGGCAGCTTAATCGCGCTGCGGGAAGTGGTCACGGCGGGCGAACAGCTGAAAATCACGCCAGCTATTCGGACGCTGTTTGAGCGGCTGCCCTCCTGCACCCTGCACAACCATTATGGGCCGTCGGAAACCCATGTCGCTACGGCGTACACGCTGCCTGGACCGCCTTCCGGCTGGCCTGCACTGCCGCCCATCGGCCGTGCGGTTCCCGGAATGCAGACGCGGGTGCAGGAGGGGGAGCTGTATCTTTCTGGCGTCCAGCTTGCAGACGGGTATCAAGGGCGGCCGGATTTGACTGCCGAGCGCTTTGTGACACTGCCCGGCACGGACGCCGGCTCGTGCTGGTACAAGACCGGCGACTTGGTCCGCGTGAACGGTGTGGGCGACCTGGAGTTTACGGGCCGGGCCGACGGCCAGCTTAAAATTCGCGGCTTCCGGGTGGAGCCGGGCGAAGTGGAAGCCGCGCTGCTGATGCACCCCGGCGTTCGGGCCGCCGCCGCAAAGGCGTATGAGTTCGCGTCGGGTGACACCCGTTTGGCGGCATATGTCGCCTCTTCAGAAGTGCTTACCGCCGACGCGCTACGCGAGTTCTTGGCGGCGCGTCTGCCGGATGCCCTGGTGCCGTCACGCTTTGTTCAACTCGAAACCCTGCCGCTGACGCCGAGCGGCAAGACCGACTACCGGGCGCTGCCGCCGCCGCCTGTCGAACGTCCTGCGCTTGCGGCGGCCTTTCAGCAGCCGTCGCCGGGCCTGGAAACTGCGCTCGCGCAGATATGGTCGGACGTGCTGGGCATCACGCCCATCGGCGCAGGCGACAGCTTTTTTGATCTTGGGGGCCGCTCGTTGCAGATGGTGCAGGTGCATCAAAAGCTGCGCGAGCTTGTGCCGAATGCCGAAATCACGGCGCTGTTCCAGTATCCAACGATTCGTGCGCTGGCCCGATTTCTCACCAAAGGCGAGCCGGAGCCGTCCCGCACTACTGTCAAGCAGGAAGCGCAGGCGGCAGACGGCATTGCGATTGTCGGGCTGGCGGGGCGGTTTCCGGGCGCGGCAAATGTCGCCGAGTTCTGGGAAAACTTAACAAAGGGCGTCCAGTCCATCACGCACTTCACGGACGCGGAGCTTGCGGACGCGGGCATCGCGCCGGAAACGCTGCAAAACCCGGAGTATGTCAAAGCACGGGGCGTGTTAGAAAATGCCGGCCACTTTGATGCCGCATTTTTCGGTATTCCCCCTAAAGAAGCCGACGTGCTGGACCCGCAGCACCGGCTGTTTTTAGAATGCGCTTCCGATGCTTTAGAAGACGCCGGGTGTGACCCGGAAACGTACAATGGAATGGTCGGTGTCTGGGCCGGCAGCAGCCTGAACACCTACTTGCTCGCTAATCTGTGTGGGACACGCGCGGACATTGAAGAACTGGTTCAATCCTATCAAGTCGGCAATTATCCCATCTTAGCCGGCAACGACAAAGACTTTTTGCCGACCCGTGTGTCGTACAAGCTGAACTTAACAGGCCCCAGCATGTCGGTTGGGACCGGCTGCTCGACTTCGCTTGTCGCCGTAGCCCAGGCGTGCCAGAGTCTGCTGGCCGGGCAATGCAGCCTGGCGCTGGCGGGCGGCGTGTCGGTGGCGTTCCCGCAGACGCGGGGGTATTTGTACCAGCCCGGCGGCATGGTCTCGCCCGACGGCGCGTGCCGGGCCTTTGACGCCGAAGCGGCCGGAACAGTGTTCGGCGGCGGGGTAGGGGTTGTGGCCCTGAAGCGCCTGGCGTATGCCGTGGCGGATGGCGACCAGATTTACGCAGTCATTCGCGGCTATGGTTTGACCAATGACGGCTCTCAAAAAGCCTCCTACACGGCCCCCAGCGCCGACGGCCAGGCGGAGGCCATTTTCCAGGCGCAGACGATGGCCGGGTGGAGCGCAGGCACCATCTCGTATGTGGAAGCGCACGGCACGGCGACGCCGCTGGGCGATCCGATTGAAGTCGCCGGGCTGACCAAAGCTTTTCGCCGGACTACGGACAAGACCGGCTTTTGCGTTCTCGGCACGGTTAAGCCAAATGTCGGGCATCTGGAAGCGGCGTCGGGCGTGACCGGCCTCATCAAAACGGTGCTGGCATTGAAACACAAAAAGCTGCCGCCGACCCTGCACTATCAAAGTCCAAACCCGCGCCTGAACTTGGCGGACAGCCCGTTTACCGTCAGCGCGGAGCTAACAGAGTGGCCTGAAGTGAGCGACCACCCGCGCCGGGCCGGGGTCCGCTCGTACGGCGACGGCGGCACGACC
>CAXTRL010000052.1:1806-5037 GCA_964246575.1 uncultured Armatimonadales bacterium | reverse complement strand
CGCCGCCCGTGTCTGAAAGTCAATCGCCGTCAAGCGGCTGGCAGCTATTAACACTGTCGGCACGGACCGAAACGGCACTGGACGCGATGACGGACAATCTGGCGCAGCACTTTGGGGCGCACCCGGAAACCGATTTGGCCGACGCCGCGCATACTCTTCAAAGCGGGCGGCGGACGTTCGCGCATCGACGGGTTGCCGTTTGTCAATCTGCCGAAGAAGCCGCGCACGCGCTGGAAACGCGCGACGCCGGGCGCGTTATAACGCAGACGGTTCCCGCGCAGAGGCCGTCGGTCGCGTTTCTGTTCCCCGGCCAGGGAGCGCAGCAGGTCGGCATGGGCCGGGAGCTTTACGAGACCCAGGCGGTCTTTCGGGACGTTGTAGACTATTGCTGCGCGATTTTACGCCCGCTGCTGGGCTTGGACCTGCGCGAAACGCTTTATCCGGACGCTGGCGACGAAGACGCGGCGCAGGCGCGGCTGAACCAAACCGGGCTGGCCCAGCCGGCGCTGTTTGTGTTCGGCTACGCCCTGGCAAAGCTCTGGATCGCCTGGGGTGTGGCCCCGTCGGCGCTGCTCGGTCACAGCGTTGGAGAATATGTCGCGGCCTGCCTCGCCGGAGTTTTCACGCCCGAAGACGCCCTTCTCGTGCTGGCGAAGCGGGCAAAGCTGATGCAAAGCCTACCGCCCGGCGCGATGCTGGCCGTCCGGCAGCCGGCATCGGAAGTCTCGCCGCTGCTGGGCAAGGCGCTGTCGATGGCGGCGGAAAACAGTCCGTCGCTGTGCGTCGTGTCCGGCCCGGAAGCGGCTGTTGAAGCGCTGGAAGCGCAGATTGCCCGCAGCGGCGTTGCCTGCCGACGCTTGCCGACTTCCCATGCGTTCCATTCGGCGATGATGGACCCGATTTTAGCGGAGTTCACGGAGATCGTTCGGAGCGTGCCGCTGTCCGCGCCGATCCTGCCGGTGGTGTCCAATGTTTCAGGGACTTGGCTGACCGGCGCGGAAGCCACCGACCCTGCCTACTGGGCCGCGCACCTGCGAGCGTCGGTGCGGTTTGCCGATGGTCTGGGAACCCTGCTGGCCGACCCGAACCGCCTGCTGCTGGAAGTCAGCCCCGGCGTAGTTTTAGCCCCGCTGGCGCGTCAGCATCCGGCTAAGCTCCCCAGCCACGCCTTTCTCTCGTCGCTGGACGGCGGCAAGCGTAAGCTGCCCGCCGACGCCGCGTGCCTGCTGGCCGCCGGACGCCTCTGGCAGTGCGGCCTGCCTATGAATTGGAAGCAAATCAGCGGCGGGCCGGAGCGACACCGCGTGTCCCTGCCGACTTACCCGTTTGAGCGGACCCGCCACTGGGTCGAACCCGTGCGCCCCGCCGCCGCTTCCCGATTGGAACCCACCGTGCCTATATCTGCCCCTGCCTTACCCATTCCAACCACGCCCACTGCAAGTGCGCCTGACCGAACCGAGCGCCTGTTAGGAACTCTTACCGAGCTTCTTCACGCGCAGTCCGGCATTCCCATTGCCTCCATCGCGCCGGACGCGACGTTTCTAGACCTCGGCTTTGACTCGCTTTTCTTGACCCAGGCCAGCACGGCGATTGGGCGCAAGTTCGGGGTCAAAGTGACGTTTCGGACCCTGCTGGAAGACGCGCCGACGCCGGCGGCTCTTGCGGCGCACCTAGACAAAGTTCTGCCGCCTGAAGCCGCCCCGGCGGTGCCGGCGGCTGCCCCCATCATGCCGTCTCCTGCGCCTGCCGCTTCCGCGCCTATCGCCTCCGGCGGCGGCCTGGAACAAATTATCAGCCGCCAGCTTGCACTGATGGGCGAGCAGCTTGAGCTGCTGCGCGGCGGCACGGCTGCCCCCAGTGCGCCGATTGTTCCAATGACAACCGCACCAATCCCTGCTGTGCCTGTCGCGGCTTCGAAGCTCGCCCCGGCGGCGTTTGGGCCGTTTAAGCCGATTGACGCCAAGCCGAGCGGCGAGATGACGCCGCATCAGCAGGTGTGCCTGGCGGATTTCGTCGCCCAGTACGCGCAGCAAACGCCGGGGTCCAAGCGCCTGACCCAGCTCCATCGCCCGCATCTTGCCGACCCCCGCGCCGTGGCGGGCTTTAAGAATTATTGGAAGGAAATGGTCTATCCCATTGTCGCCGAGCGCTCCGCCGGGGCGTACTTATGGGACGTTGACGGCCGCAAGTATGTAGATGTAACGATGGGGTTCGGCACCAACTTGTTCGGGCATTCCCCAGAATTTATTGCCAAAGCGGTCCAAAAGCAGCTTCTAGTGGGGATGGAAATCGGGCCGCAGTCTCCGCTGGCCGGGGAAGTAGCCCAAATGGTCTGCGCCATGACCGGCACCGAGCGGGCGACGTTCTGCAACACCGGCTCGGAAGCGGTCATGGCGGCGATGCGGGCGGCGCGGACAGTGACAGGCCGGACGAAAATCGTTTACTTTACCGGCGACTACCACGGGACGTTTGATGAAGTGCTGGCCCGCGCAAATGGGTCTGGGGCCGTGCCGATTGCGCCCGGCATTCCAGGCTGCATGACTGAGGAAATTGTGATCCTGGATTACGGCACGCCAGAGGCTCTGGAAACCTTGCGGGCGCTTGCGCCGACGCTGGCGGCGGTCCTGGTCGAGCCGGTGCAAAGCCGCCGCCCGGACTTGCAGCCGGCGGAGTTCCTGCGCGAAGTCCGTCAAATCACGGCAAGTGCTGGCGCGGCGCTGATCTTTGACGAGGTCATCACGGGATTTCGAATTGGTCCGGGCGGCGCACAGGCCTATTTCGGCATCAAAGCCGACATGGCGACTTACGGCAAAATCGTCGGCGGCGGGCTGCCTATCGGCATTGTCACCGGCCGCGCCGAGTATCTGGATGCGTTTGACGGCGGGCAATGGCAGTTCGGCGACGAAAGCTGGCCGGAAGCGGGCGTCACGTTCTTTGCCGGGACGTTTGTCCGGCACCCGCTCGCCCTTACCGCCGCCAAAGCCACTTTGCTGCATCTTCAAGCATCAGGCCCAGCGCTCCAAGAAGCGCTGAACGCGAAAACCGCGCAGTTTGTCGGCAGGCTGAACGCCCATTTTGAGCAAAGGGAAGCGCCACTGCACTTGGTCTATTTCGGTTCGTTGTTTTACTTCAAGTTCGCGCCGGACTGGAAATGGGCCAGCCTGCTGTTTTTCTATTTGCGCTCCAAAAACATTCACATCTGGGAAGGCCGCCCCTGCTTTTTGTCTACGG
>CAXTRL010000052.1:0-1706 GCA_964246575.1 uncultured Armatimonadales bacterium | reverse complement strand
TTGCGCTCCAAAAACATTCACATCTGGGAAGGCCGCCCCTGCTTTTTGTCTACGGCGCACTCGGACAGCGACATTGACAAGATTGTCCAGGCATTTGAAGAGAGCCTTGCGGAAATGCAGGCCGCCGGTTTTCTGCCCCAGCCGCCGGGCGCTCCGCAGGCGATCCCGCAAATTGTTCCATTGACGGAAGCGCAGCGCGGAGTTTGGATGACGACCCAGATGGGCGCGGATGCGTCGTGCGCGTTCAACGAATCCGTTCTCGTGGACTTGACCGGGCCATTAGATGCCGAAGCGCTGAAGCAAGCCGTCGCCCTGACGGTCAACCGCCATGAAGCCTTTCGAGTGACAATCCTGCCGACCGGAGATGGCCAGCAAATCGTGCCGCACGTAACGGTAGAGCTGCCTCTGGACGACCTCTCGGCGCTTGACCCGGTAGCGCGTGAAGCCGAGATCTTGACATCGGAAGCGCAGACGGCGTTTGATTTGACTCTGGGGCCGCTGTTCCGGGCGCGGCTGATCCGCCGAAGCGCAAACAAGCACCGGCTGGTGCTGACGGCGCATCATATCGTATGCGACGGCTGGTCGTTCGGCGTTCTTTTGTCGGACCTCGCGGCGGCTTATTCCGAGCCGAAGCAAAGCCTCGCTCCCGCCGCGTCGTTCCAAAATTATGCGGCTTCGGTTTTACCGGAAGACGCGAATACAGAGTATTGGACGGGGCAGCTTTCGCCTGCGCCTGCCCCGCTGCGGCTGCCGGCAGACCGGATGCGGCCTGCGTTGGGAACGTATGCCGGCGCACGGGTCAGCCGCCCGGTGCCGCCGGCGCTGGCGGCGCACTTGAGGCAGCTTTGCGCCCGCTCCGGCACCACGCTGTCCGCCGCGCTGCTGGCGGCTTACACGCTGCTGCTGCATGGGCTGGCGGACACGGACGACGCCGTGGTTTGGGTCCCGGCGGCGGGTCAGGCACCTCTAGATAATCAAAACTTGGTCGGCCACTGCGTCAGCCTCTTGCCGCTGCGCGTCCCTGCCGCCGCGCAAATGTCGTTTGGGGACTACCTGCACGCCACGCGCACGGCGCTGTTTGAGGCGATGGACCATCAGAATTACAGCCTCGGCGACGTGATGCAGGCGCTTCCTGCTCCGGTCCCAGTAACAGTTATGTTCAATTTGGACCAGTTTCCTGTGGATTTGGAGTTCGGCGGGCTGGGCGCTGCAATCGCTCATCCGCCTCGCCACTTTTTCCAGTTTGATCTCGGCTTGAACGTCGTGGAAGAAGGGGATCGCTTGGAACTGGAAGCCGATTACAGCACTGATCTCTTTGACGCCTCCACTGTTGAACGATGGCTGGGCGACTTTGAGACGCTGCTGCAAACGGCGGCGGCAGATCCGCAAGCCTGTATCGAAACCCTGTCGGCCCGTGTGCGTCACAACCGGCCCGCGCCAACGCTTCTGCCGGACGCCGCGCCGGCCCTGCGTCCTGCCGCGCCATTGGCACGGACAGAAGCACAGACAGTTACGGAAACGCGGCTGGCCGCGCTGTGGCGCGAAGTGCTTGGTGTTGCCAGTGTCCGCGCTTGCGACAATTTCTTTGAGAACGGCGGGTATTCCCTGCTCGCCCTGCGCCTCTACGGCCGCATTGAGCAGGAGTTCGGGGTGCGCCTGCCTCTGCCGACCTTGTTCCAAGCGCCGACGCTGGAAGCGCTTGGAGA
>CAXTRL010000051.1:0-15161 GCA_964246575.1 uncultured Armatimonadales bacterium | reverse complement strand
TAAGCCCGCTCCGGGTACAGCAGCAGCACGTCGTCACTATTTGGCGCTTTCGGCGAAACTTCCGCCGTTTCGCTGTCGGTAATCTGCGCCCTGCCGCTTTCGTCAATTTCGTTGTCGTGGGTGGACACCAGTACATAGAACGCTCCGGTCAGCCCTGGAATGTGCTTAAAGCGCGTCGGCCCGCCGGCGGGCGGCGACGGGTTGCGGTACACCGCCGGCTTGACGACGTAGCCGACCAGCGGATGGTCGGGCATGTCGGCAATCCGCAGGCCATACTGGAAATGATGCGCGTCTAAGTAATCCAGCACCCGCTGCACGGCGGCGGGCGACGCATGGGTCAGCCCCAGCGTCCCCGCCGACAGCAGCACGTCTCGGACGCCATTCTTCGCCAGCACGTCCAAAGCCGCTTTGTCTTTGGCCCAGTTTGCATCCGTCGGCAGGTCCGTCCAGGTAACGGGAACAAAGCTCGCCCCGACGGGCAGAAACGGCGTCCCATCCCACGTCAGCCCATGCGCCTGCCCCACGCTCCACGCATGACTCGCCCCCGCCGCGTCTTGATAAACGCCGCTCGCCTGCGGCTTGAGCAGTTCGGGCGGCGCAGCCACAGGCAGCGCAGTTTTGTTGGCCGCAAGCAGAGGCATCGGCAGAAGGGCCAGAGTGATTAGGAGTGTTGGGAGGTGTTTCATAAGAGTGGGAGCAGAATGGGAGCAAAGAATAGGAACCATGACATAAATGTCACGGCTATATGGCGCGGACGCCACGAAGTACCGCTTCGCGGCACTCGGAATGATCTTGAATAGCTTTATCCTAACCCCGCGAAGCGGGTGTTTCGTGGCGTCTGCGCCAGGTAGCCGCGTGTTTTAACACATGGTTTCTTCATACCCTTCAAACAATCGCTGAATCTCATCAGGAAGAGGATCATCAAAATCGTCCGGCACAATGAATTGTCCTTCCGCAAGCCCAATTGGACGCAGAGTTCGCACCGTATAATCGGGAACAGAAGCAACAGGAACAATCTCCGCGAACGGTTGCCCTGATTTTGTCACAAGCAAAGTTTCCCCCGCCTGAACACGCTCAAAGTATCCCGCCTAATCCTGCTGTACGTCATCAATGCTAATCGTTGTCATCTTAGGACAAAGCCTCCACATTTTTTCCAAAAATCATGCTTGCTCCCGCATGGCACCACCCATTCGGTACAAGGCACAGCTTCCCACGCGAACACACTAAAATTCGGCCTTTGGAAGCCGGTCAAGGAGGCATGCAAAGCGGGAAGCGCGTCTTCTGCAGCCGCGTAAGCGCCGCTTTCAATGTCAATAGCGACAACTTTGCCCTGGCTGCCGTATTTGACAAGAGGACGTATCTGCTACTTGTATATCTCATAGCCGCGCCGGGCAGTTTGCATCATGTAGACTCTACCTCGCCTTCCGGCGACAGGCAATACTCCTTAGCCCAATATAACCTGATACCTGCATCTTCCTCGTCGCCTATTCTACCTGAATAGCTTTCATCCAGGAAGGCTCTGATCTGGATAGGGCGAGATGTGAAGCCTAATTCTTTCATCCATGTTCGTATCTGCTGGCCTAAGCGAATTTGGAATTGTTCATCATAAAGATTGTAATCCTGATTTTCAGCACCCGGCGCAGAATACTCCCAGAGCCGTACTTCCCGCCCCAGCCACCGGCCATCCGGTGCGAAGAAGTACGCAACGAGATCAGGACATAACAAGCCAAGTATGACTTGACGCTGATCACCTGTGCGGCCTGTATAAAAATCGTCTGCATAACCTCTGACACTAAACATCTTTTCTACATCCGTTCCGGTGCGGACAATCCCAAAAGCGCAAGCGTGTTTTGCAGGACGAATTGGGTGGCGTGGACCAGAACCAAACGCGCTTTGAGCGTTTCGGGGTCGTCGCAGACGACGCGCAGGGATGGGGTGCGGTTGCCGGCGTCGTAGAAGGAGTGGAAAACGGCGGCGAGGTCGCGGGCGTACTGCACGAGGCGCTGCGGGGCGTATTCGGACGCGGACAGGGCGATTTCGCTCGGAAGCTCGCTGAGTTTTTTGATCAGGTCGGCCTCGGTGTCCTCGGTCAGCAGGGACAAGTCGGCGTCCGCGGCGGCGGGGACGGCGACGCCTTTTTCCGTGAGGGCGCGGTCAATGGCCTGGACAATCCGGGCGTGGGCGTATTGGACATAGTAAACAGGGTTGTCTTTGTCGGTCTTGCGGGCGAGGTCCATGTCAATGTCCAAGGCCGAGTGCGGGGAGCGCATCAAAAAGAAGAAGCGGGCGGCGTCTTTGCCGATTTCATCAATCAAATCAGCTTTGAGTTCCAAGATGTTGCCTTTGCGCTTGGACGACATGACAAGCTGGCCGTTTTTGACGATGCTGACCATTTGGTACAGCAGGACGTAGAGGCGGGCGGGGTCGTAGCCAAGCGCGGCGATGCTGGCTTTGGTGCGGGCGACATACCCGGCGTGGTCTGCGCCCCAGACATTGATGGCTCTTTGGAAACCCCGGTCAAACTTGTTCTTGTGGTAGGCCACGTCGCCAGCAATGTATGTTGCCGTGCCGTCGGCCCGCATGAGAACCCGGTCTTTGTCGTCGCCAAACTCGGTGGATTTCAGCCACAATGCGCCGTCTTTCTCGTAGGTGTAGCCGCGCTCAGTCAGCGTTTGAATGGCCGAGTCAACGCGCCCGTCGGTGTGGAGCGTGGCTTCGCTGAACCAGGTGTCAAACGTGACGCCGAACGCGGCGAGGTCGGCTTTCTGCTGGGCGACCATGCCGTCTTGGGATAAGTCTCTAAATATGCGGACGGTCTGCGGATCGTTGCGGTCGGCGTTCTCAAACTCGGAACCGTGCGTGTCCAAAATGCGCTTGGCAACATCGGCAATATATTCGCCCCGGTACATTTCATCCCATTCGGCGTCTTTGTGGCCCAAAAGCTCCCGGTAGCGGAAGAAGACGGACAAGCCGAACGAGTTCATCTGGACCGAATTCAGGGCATCGTTGATGTAGTATTCGCGGGACACGGTGCAGCCGGTCGCAGCCAGCAGGGACGAGATTGTGTCGCCGATGGCGGCGTTACGCCCGCCCGCGACGGTGATCGGGCCGTTGGGATTGGTGGACACAAACTCGACGACGACGCTTTGGCCCGCGCCGCTTGTGGTCTTGCCGTAGTCTTTGCCGGCGGCTTCAATACGGCGCAGGATGTCGGCCAGCCAGTCCGGGCGCAGGGTCAGGTTGATGAAACCCGGCCCGGCAATCTCCGCGCCTGCGATGAGGGAGTCGCCGCCAATCGGCAGGCGGCTGACAATCCTGCCCGCCACATCGCGTGGAGGCATGGCGAGCGTCCGGGCAAGGCCCAGTGCAACAGAAGTCGCCCAGTCGCCGTGCGACTTCTGTTTGGGCATTTCCAGGGTGACGGCGGGCAGCGCGTCCAGCGCCAGTTCTCCATTAGTCTTCGCCGCTTCGAGCGCCTGCGTGATAAGTTCCGCGAGTTGTTCCTTGATCATAGGTGTCCTAAACGTGTGAATATATTCCCTAGGGGCAGATGAATTATTGCAGCCAGCGGGTCAGGCCGGGCCAAAGCAGCTCTGCGCCGGAAAGCAGGGCGATGACGACGGCGTAGCCGACAAGTATCTGCGCGAGGCCGGCGGCCCACAGGCGGCGCAGGGGCGTTAAGCGCACCGTGCCGCCGCGTTCCAAACGCCGCTGATGGCGGGACAAGACCTGCTCGGCAGCGAGGATCGCGCCCGCGATTTGACCGTCCGTGGCGGGGCGGGTGGCGAACCACTGCTGCACCCAGCCGCCGACCTGGCGCCAGTACCTAAGCGTCAGCGGCCCGGACAGCATCGCGGCCAGCGTCACTGAGTCCAGAAGCTGCCACTGAGCGGCCTGCGTCAGCGTGAACACACAAAGGAACAAAAGCAGAAACAGCGTAAAGCCGGCAAAGATGTTGGTGCCGCAGCGCGGATGCACACGCGGCATCGCGCGAACCATGCCCACCGACAAGGGCAGCTGACGCTCAACGCAGTGGACCACTTGATGCTCGGCGGCGTGGATGCCGGACAGCGGCACCAAACGCAGCAGCCCAAACACGAACGGCAGCGGCAGCCAGGGCGAAACGGCGGACAGCAGCGACGGCAGGCCATAAGGCAGGCGGCTCTCCCAAACGCCCAGCGCCGGCAGATGCACCGAAGCAAAGCGGCTCAGGCCATGCGCCAGAACCTGCGCCGTCAGCGCGAGGCAGCTCATGGTCATGCCGGTCAGCACGAGGCCCCAAAAGCCTGCGCCGCCGCCGGAGATGCCGTCGTGCAGGTAGACGCCCAGCGGCGTCGCCATGCCGCCGAGGCGAGGCGGAGCGGCGAGAACCGGTGCAGGGGAAAGAGGCCGGGACAGAACCGCGACAATCCGGCCTTCGGCGTCCCGCAGCGGCAGCGACGCCTGACCGGACACTTCCAGCGCGTCCAAAGCGTCTTGCAGGCTTTCCAAGCTCGGGGTTGTTTCTGCGGTCGGCTCTGCTGCCGTCAGCGCGTCGTGTTGCATCGTTTTATGATACCAGAAAATTAGAGAAAAACGTCTCGAAAAAGACCCTAAAGAACCGGCATGAACACCCCATAATAGAGTTGTACGCAGTCGCCGGAGCGCAGTTCACGCCGGGGCAAATAAGAACCAGAGACGAAACGGTTACTTAGCTCGCCTCCACTGCCACGAGACGGAGCAGGACGCTTCGCAGCCGCGCACATCACCCTAGTGGCAGGAAGCCACTTCTATTTTCGCAACCGTTTTCGGTCGTTAGACAGCCGGAAACATCAGGGAGGAAAACTATGTCTACACGTATTAACACCAACACGACCGCTTTCGATGCATCCATCAACCTGACCAAGAACTCCGCCGCCGAGTCCCAGGACATCCAGCGCCTGTCGTCAGGCCTGCGGATCAACTCCGCCGCCGATGACCCGTCCGGCTACGTTCTGTCCCAAAGCCTGCAAGCCCAGTCGGGTTCTTTGACCCAGGCGACGAACAACACCAACGACGCCATCAATGTCGTCAAGACCGCTGAAGGCGCTTTGACCCAGGTTCAGTCTCTTCTGGTCAACATTCGCCAGACCATCGTTCAGGCCGCGAACGTCGGAACCAACAACAGCACGGCGCTGACCGCCGACGCCCAGGCCGTGTCCGACTCGGTGGCTTCGATTGACCGCATCGCGTCTACTACGCAGTTCAACGGCAAGAACCTGCTTGATGGTTCGGCCAGCGCCGGCGGCGCGGCAGTTACCGCCGGCGTCGGAACCGCTGTCGGCACGGGCGGCAACGCCGTTTCCATCGCGTCCCAAGCTACCAGCTACGGCGCTTCCGCCATCGCCAGCGGCCATATTGCCTACACGGCGGCAACAGCCTCCACGGCAACGGCAACTTTCGGCGCAGCCGCGACAGACGGCACATTTGGCGGCAGCTTCTCAGTGGAAGGCAAAAACGTCACGCTGACCGGGAACACCAACACAGCAGCGCAAGTCGCTACGGCGATTCAGCAGCAGACGGGCCTCAACTACACGATCAGCGGTGCTGGAACGACCGCGCTTACATTCACCAGCCAGACGAAGGGTGCGCCTGCCGGAACCAACAGCTTCGCCGGATTGACCAGCACGACCGCCGCCACTGGAACACCGGCGACTACCGGAACGGCCGGCACAAACGCTTCCGTTTCCGTCAACGGCCTGACAAGCGACTCGGTCAGCGACGACGGCAAGACGTTCAGCTTCACCAGCGCCGCTAACGCCGCGCTGAAGGGCCTGTCCATCACCACGAACGTGACTACGACAAGCACAGACATCGGCGAGTTCAGCGCGACTGCCGACAAGGCCGTTGCGGGCAACAACCTGCAGTTCCAGATTGGTTCCAACCAGAACCAGACAATCAGCCTCGCCATCGGCTCCACCAAGTCGAACAACATCGGCAACTATACCGATGCCGGCAGCGGCAGCTCGTACAAACTGTCCGACCTGCTCAGCGGCGGCGCTCTGGACCTGACGGACGTGACCGGCAAGTCTCAGCAGAGCGCCCTCGGCGTCATTGACCAAGCCATCAAGGACATTTCGGCGGCGTCGGAGAAACTGGGTTCAACTCAAACGAACGTTCTTCAGTCCAACATCAACAGCCTGGCCGTGTCTCAGTCGAACAACGACAGCTCACTGTCTACGGTGCGCGACACCGACCTTGCCGCGACGGTCGTTGACTACACCAAGAACCAGATCTTGGTCCAGGCCGGCACCAGCGCCCTGTCGTATGCAAACCAGGCCCCGCAGGCGATCCTGAAGCTTCTTCAGTAATTCGCTTCCGTCCTAAGTCAAATAGTAAGCCTCACCTCAAGAGGGCCGCTCCGGCGGCCCTCTTTTTTGCGTGCCTGCACGAACAGTGCTTTCCAGCGGGTATACTAAGGGCATGAATAATCATTTGTCCAAAGCACGGGCGGCGCAGGAGTCGGGTCTGGTCAGCCTGGAACCGCTGGCGGCGGCGATTTCGGCCTGCTGGACAATTGGAGCCTTCGGGCGGCAGCGGCTCTATATCTTGTCCGGCAAGTTCGGCCCGGAGCAGCGCTTTTGCTCCCGCTATGTGGTGTATCCCGAAAGCGGCCCGGAGCAGCCCCAGGCGTCTCGCTGGCGGTTCTGCCTCCTGCACGGCCAGCAGGACTACACCAAAGGCCGCTTGGACATTTTGCAGGACCGGATCGCGGAACTGCCCAATGCCACCGGCATCATGGAGCATTCCATAGTTTTGGGAACCATGGAAACCGCGCGGCTGGCCCAGCAGGAATGCATCAGCCACGCAGTCGCGTCTGGAAGCGGCAAAGCGGAAGTGCCCGCAGACATCGCTGCGGTCGAGGCTGAACCCGTAGCAGCTTAAAGGCTGCCCGGAAAGCATTGCCTGCCCTGAACGGCAGGGCTTTAACAAAGCAATTCCCCGCCTTCGCGGGCAAAAAACCGAATCAATCTTCTGCCCGCGAAGGCGGGAAGTTGACCCTTCAAAGCACGGGGGTTCAGCCCCGTGCAGCCTCCTATCCGAGAACCCCCCGCCGAGCCAGCACCATTCGCATCCCGAACTTCGGGCGCAAGGTGATAATTGGTTGGGTTGCGACAACTTGACCCGGCGCAAGGCGCATCCGCCACTGCTGCCCCAGCGTCGCCAGCAGCAGCATCTCCTCCATCCACGCAAATTGTTCGCCAATACACACGCGCGGGCCGCCGCCAAACGGGAAGTACGCGAATTTTGGACGCGCCGCTTCCGCTTCCGGCGTCCAGCGGTCCGGGTCAAACTTCTCGGGATTTGTCCAAAAGCGCGGGTCGTAGTGCATCACGGACTGAGCCATCAGCACGATGTCGCCCCGGCGCAGAGTGCAGCTTCCGCCTTCGTTTTCAAGCGTATATTCAGAAAGAACACGGCGTCCAACGAGCCACGCCGGCGAGTACATCCGCAGCGACTCGGCGAGAACACAGCGGGTGAACGGCAAGCTCGGCAGGTCATCGAGTGTTGGTGTCCGGCCGGCAAGCACCGCGTCCAGCTCGGCGTGGAACTTGGCTTCGGCGTCCGGGTGCTGCGACAGCAGATACCACGTCCAGGCCAGCGCGTTCGCGGTAGTCTCATGGCCGGCAAGGAAGATCGTCAGAGCTTCGTCGCGCACCTGCGAGTCCGTCATGTGCCTGCCGTCGTCTTCGTCCTGCGCCAGCAGCAGCATGGACAGCAGATCGCCCCGGTCTGTGCCAGACGCTCGGTGTTCTTCAATCAGCCGGTAAATCGTGACATCGAGGCGGGCGCGGGCGCGGGCAAACCGCCGGACACTTGGGATCGGCAGCTTTTCCAGCAAATCCGCCATCGGCAGCATCAGCGTGTGGAACAGGGCAAACACTTCCGTCAGCGCGTCCCCGATTTCTCCGGACTCTTCTTCCACTTCGGCATTGAACAGCGTTTTGCCGACAATGGCAAGCGCCAAGTGCAGCATTTCCTCGGCCATGTCGCGCGTCGCGCCATCCGCCCAGCTTTGGCTTGTTTTCAGCGCGTACCGGGTCATGTCTTCGGCGTAGGCGGCGATACGCTGGCGATGGAAGGCCGGCTGGATCAATCGCCGCTGGCGCAGATGAGTCGGGTCTTCGCTGGTGAGAAGCCCTTCCCCAAGCAGCTTTTTCGCCCGTTCCAGTCCCCGGCCTTTCTTGAACTGCTTTTGGCGGGTCACAAAGATGTCTTTAATCAAATCGGGGTGATTGATCAAAAAAAGCGGCTGGCGGGTAATCGGTAAGCGGACAACATCGCCATGCTCGGCAGCAGCCTGACGGAGATACCCAATAGGATCGCGCCGAAACGCAAAAAGTGCCTGGCCGGGAAAGCGCTGCGGCATGGAGGGAACACGCTGGGTCATAAGCATAGTATACCCGGCGTTTAGCGTGGCTTCTTTTTATCGTAGCTTCTTCGGGTACACTGACAGCATTCGCTTTTCCAGTACGCAACTTTCGGGCAGCGCTGCCCTCCGTCCTTCTTATGTTACATCAGGAATTTGTGCATGTTTATTCGCATCGGTTATGACATTGTTTTTGATTTTGCCGCGCCAACGCCCATGTCCCTGCTTTTAAGCACCAGCCCTGAGGAAGCGCCCCGGCTGCTGAAACCGGACGAGCTGCACACGGAGCCGTTCCTGCCGATGACTGAATTCCGGGACAACTTCGGCAACCGCTGCCACCGCTTAGTTGCCCCGAAAGGCCGCCTCCGTTTGTTCAACGACACTGTTGTCACCGACAGCGGCGAGCCGGATGTCATGGCGACGGACGCGCCGCAGCATCCGGTGGAAGAGCTGCCGGATGAGTGCCTGCAATTTCTTCTCGGGAGCCGCTACTGCGAAGTCATGGAAATGCTGCCGGTGGCATGGGACTTATTCGGCAAAACGCCGCCGAATGCCGAGCGGGTACAGGCCATCTGCGACTGGGTCTTTTCGAATGTGGAGTTCGGCTACCAATATGCCCGGCCCACCAAGACCGCGCTGGACGTGTTCCATGAGCGGCGCGGTGTTTGCCGGGACTTTACGCATCTTGCCGTGACGCTCTGCCGGTGCATGAACATCCCGACCCGGTACTGCAACGGCTACATGGGCGACATCGGTGTTCCATATAGCCCGGACCCGATGGATTTTAATGCGTGGATGGAAGTGTATCTCGGCGGGCAGTGGCGGATGTACGACCCGCGCCACAACACGCCGCGCATTGGGCGCATTGTGCTGGCGCGAGGCCGGGACGCAGTGGACGTTGCCATGACGACGGCCTTCGGCTCCAACAAGCTGGTTCAATTTACGATCATCACGGAAGAAACTGATGCACCGTAGGGGAAGTTTCTGTCAATGAAAAGCCCCCGCCAAAGTTTTGGCGGGGGCTTTTTGGGTTTTGGAGCGTTTAGGTTTTGGAGCGTTAGTGCGTCCAGGGCGGACTCGCCGCGAGGGACTGAATGCCGGGGTACTGAGGCGAGCCGTCCGCGTTCTTGGTGCCGGTTGTTCCCACATAAATCGTAACTCTCTTCGTGGCGTTGTCCCGCAGCAGCATTGTCGGCGTCGTTTGGATACCAAGCGAGTCAGCGAACGCGGAAGCCGCTTTGATCTGAGACTGCCCTTGTCCGGCGTCAAACGCGGCCTTGAACTTAGACGAGTTTAGCCCGGCCTGGGCCGCATAGTCAGTGTAGTAGCCGGGCTCCAGATTGTCTTGGTGGGTGTACAAAATATCGTACATCGGCCAGAACTTTCCGTCCGCCGCAGCGATCTCGGAAGCCTGCCCGGAAGAAGCCGCCCACTGGTGCATTTGCGGGAACGGGCGATGCAGGAAAATCAAGTTCACCTCCGACGGATACTTTTTTAGCATTGCTTCCAGCACCGGGTACGCTTTGCCGCAATTTGGGCATTGAAAGTCGCCGAACTCCGCAATTGTGTACGGCGTGCTGGCGCTGCCGCGCGGCGGTGCGGCGGCCAGCTTAATAATCTGCGGCCACTTCGCTTCGAGCATCGCCGGGTCTAAAACACCAGCGGGGGTTGGTTTTGGTGGTTCCACTACGCCGCCATTGCCGCCGACAGTCTTGATCCAAAAAATCAGGCCGCCGAGCAGGGCCAGCCAGATAATCAGCAGGACTGCTTTTTGACCCGGCCCGCTTTTCTTTCGCGTCCCGACAGTTGCCTTGGTATCGCTCGGGCGTGTCCCGTTAACCATGAATTTCCTGTCTTTCCAAGTTCTGCCGCTGTGCGGCCCGCCATTCCCAGGCAGCGGCGCAAAAAAGAAGCGTCATCGTCACCGCCGAAGACCGGCACCACCAGCAGGTTTTTCCAATCTCAGCGTAGGCGATCCACTGCAAAAACCACGAATACAAAACGCCGCCTGCGCTGACTAGCCCAATCATCCCGTGCAGCATCCGGTCCAGACGCGCATTCTCTGTGCCAAGCCGCAGCATGGCAGCAGTGAAAAGCAGCACATACCCAATCAGCCCCAGCAGCGCCACCGAGACATGATGCACCACCACTAAATCCACATGAGACCAGGCCGAAGCCGCCACCGCCGCGCAGCCGCCGCCGGAGCTGCACGGCAAATCCTGCCGCGTTTGGTCTGCCCACCAAAGCGTTCCAGCAATGCCGGCCCCGACAAATGACAAAAACGCTTCGGCAGCCACGAACAAGAAGCGATGGGGTGGGGCGCTGACCATGCGTGTATTATAACCCGGCAAGCCGCTGAAACGCAAGCGCATAAAATGTAGGGGCGTACCCCCGTGTGCGCCCTATTGATCCGTGTGCGCCACAGCCCAGGATAAGACAGGACAAGAAGGGCAGGCACGGAGACCTGCCCCTACTCTGGCCCCCCGTTATTGGGGATTGGGGGGACTTTGGCTGTCGCGGAGCGCGGTGAACACCGTGAGCAGCAGCAGTAGCGGCATTTGCAGCAGCGTAGACACATGCTCGTACCCGTGGTGCATTCGGTCAAAGTCGGCCATTCGGCCAGCCGCCTGCGCTTCATCCATTGCCGGAGTCAAGCCGAACGCTAAGTAAAGCGTGGAGGCCAGCAAAACCAGCGTCGTCCCAAGACACGCGCCGGTCCAAAAATACGCGCCGGCCCGGCGGCGAACTGCCCACGGCAACAGCAAAAAGTTCGCCGCCAGCAGCACGGCGGCGCAAGCCAGAGAAAGAAAGCTGAACAAGCGCAGGCTGCCGCCGACAACCGCGCCCGCCAGCGCGTTTTGCTGAGTCATATGGCCTGCCAACGCGGGCGAAGAACGGACAACATGAAAGGCAGTCGGCGCGACCAATGCGCCAATCGCCACCAGGCCGCCCAGCCACAGGGCCAGCGCCAGCAGGTGCAGGCTGCGGGCGGCAACAAGGAGCGCGTGAGCCGCAGAGAAAGTTTTCATTCTGCTTCTTACTCAGCGACGGCAACAAGAAGGCAAACATCATCGCGCGTCACGCCGCCTTGTGCCGCTTGGTCAATTCCGGCCACAAGCCGCCGGGCAAGATGATCGGCCAGGGCGTCAGCATGGTCGGCTTGCTCGGCAATCATCGGGGCGGCAAACAGGTCCGCGACACCTTCGACGCCCAGCATTTGCGTGCGCGACTGGCCAACTTCTGTCATGCCGTCGGTGAATACGGCCAGTGCGTCGCCCGGCTCAAGCCGCACCGTGCGCTCCTCAAAAAGTGCGCCGTCAAATGACCCCAGCACCGGGCCGGTCGGCATCAGATGCTCCACCAATCCACTTGCTGCCCGCCGCACCAGCGCCGGCTCCTGGCCGCAGTTCACATAGGAAAGCGTACCTGCGCCGCTGTCGTAAGTCCCCACAAACAAAGTGGCGAAACCGGACAAAAGTCCCTGCTCGGCCAGCAGCGCATTGAGACCGCCGAGCGCCCCGGCCAAAGTGCGGGCGCGGTACAGGGCGTAGCGCAGCATGTTCCGCACGGTCGCAACCTGGCTTGCCGCCGCAAGACCTTTTCCTGAAACGTCGCCGACCACCAGCGCCGTGCAGCCTTTGTCTACCGGGAACACGTCGTAGAAGTCTCCCCCCACCCCGGCTTCCGCCAGCGCCGCTTGGTAGTGTTTCGCCAGCGCCATCCCAGCAATGCGCTCCGGCAGGGCGGGTGTGAGAGCCGCTTGGAGCTGACGGGAAATGTTGCGCTCCCGCTCGGCAAGACGCTCCCGTTCCGCTTCCAGCGCTTTGCGCGCATTGACGTTTCGGAAAAACAGCGACAGACCACTTTCCGATGGGTACCCGCGCACTTCAAACCAGCCGTCCAGCGGCGCAAAATACGACTCAAAAGTGACGACAATCCGATCCTGGGCGGCCTGGCGGTACTGGCGCTCGAAAATGGTATCGACTGTCTCAGGGAACTCATCCCAGAAGACGCGGCCTAGCAGGTCTTCCCGTCTTCGAAACGTGATCTGCTCGCCCGGATCGTTGATGTAGGTGAAGCGCCAGTCGCGGTCAAGCGCAATAAAGCCGTCGGTGATGCTTTCTAAAAGTGTTGTGGTGCGCTGGTGCGCGACTTGAAGCTCTTGCGCTTCGCGTGCCAAAACCTGCTGCTGGCGCAGCACTTCCACAGTCAGCCACGTCCGCTCCACGACTGCTTGGAGGAGTTCGACTTCTTCCGGTTTCCAACCCCTGGGAACGGCGCTGTGAACGCCGATGCAGGAAACCAGGCGTGATGAATGGACCACGGGTACGCCGACGTGGGCGCGGATGCCAAGAGCATCATACGCGGCGACGCTTTCCTGTGGCACCTGGTCGCGGTCAAGATGCACGTCGTCCACTGCTACTGCCTGCCCCGCGCCGTAGGCGGCAACGACGATTTCCCCGAATGATGAGATCGGGGACGTGCCAGCCATGCTGATCACGAAATCGTCAGATCGGTAGTCGGGGCGGCACGTGCAGGTATCGGCCTCAATGTCGATGTCAACGAAGACGCATCGGGCCACCCCGAGAAACCGGCCTACCGAGCGCACGGCGTCTGCGATCACCTCATCGGGGTCAGTGAACCTCCGCGCCCGCTCCGCCAGCTCCGCCAAAAACCGTTCGCGCTCCCTGCGCTGGCCTTCTTCCGTAGCATCCCGCAGGACCTTGACGAAGCCGCAAGTCTCCCCCGTCTCGCCTCGCAGAGCCTCCATCACCCCATCTGCGAAGAAGCGCGAGCCGTCCTTCTTCATGTGCCAGCGCAGGTCCATTGCCCGCCCTTCGGCAGCGGCTTCTTTCATTTCCAGCGCCGGTACGCCTGCCGCGCGGTCTTCCGGCGTGAAGATAAGGTCCGCAGGCTGGCCGGCCACCTCGTCCTCGGTCCATTCCATGATCCGCTCGGCCCCAGCATTCCAGCTTTGAACCCGGCCTTCGGCATCCAGAAGGATCATGGCATAGCTCTTTGCGCCCTCGACAAGGGTGCAGCAGCGATCTTCGGTTTTCGGCATGTTCTCGTTCATAACTCGCGCTAAATTCAAAACGCCAATACCCCCGCACAAGCAAATCTTGTGCGGGGGTATTTTTCATACGGCATAGAAGCCCACGAAGGGAATCGGACCCTTGACCTCTTCTTTACCAAAGAAGTGCTCTACCACTGAGCTACGTGGGCATACTTCTTTTAACACGCAGTTATTATAACATAATTTTTCAGGTTTTTCAACTTGTTTTGCCGAGCGCTTCGGTTTCCACTTCTCTGCCCAAAAAGTAGTTCAGGACAGTTTGGGTAATTGCACTCGCTCTTGGTTTGCCGATTTCGGTCCAGATCGGCGCAGCGGCGGCAGACAAAATGTCGGCCCTAACTGAGATTCCAGCGCCAGGTAACGCGCCAAAGTCAGGCGACACGAAGAAACAATCCCGCCGCAAGAACAACGCCGAGGGCGACAATCAGCGCTCCCAGCGTTTCAACGCCCAGCCGGAGCCACTGCACCAGCACTTGAACTGCGTTTTCGGCTTTTATATCAAGCATGATCCGCTCCCGCATGATTGTCTTTCATATGATCAATTCCCAGCAGGCGCACGACGGCCCGCTGCAAGAACACAAGGGAAATGATCAAACCCAGGGAAATGTCAGCGCCGTCGGAACCGCCGGCGGGTGCATGGCGCGGACCATGATCATGCCTAGGGTCACGCCCGCCATTGCGCCGCCTGCCGCCTAAAAAGTCTGCCCCAGCAGGGCGTGCGCCCCAAAGCCGAGCAGAGCCGCAGGCACCTGAGCCAGCGCAAAACTGCAAGCGCAGAGCCAGATCAAGAGGCGAAAAACATGTTTTTTTTGCTTGTTAAGAGTGCGAGCAGAAATTGTGTTTGCCGGGTGGTTTGCCTGCCAACAACAGCGGGTATCTCAGGCTTGTCAGAATGTTACGATTCTGCGAAAGCAAGCAAACGCGGCTCGCTTCTTAGGAAACTTGCCAAGAACAATAAACAGAAACGACAAACTAGGAGAACAAAGATGTCAAAAACAGTGGTAGGACTTTTCCCCCATTCCCAGGATGCTCAGGCCGCCTTGCGCGATCTGGAAACCCTCGGCGTTGGGCGCAGCTCCGTTCAAGTCATGGAAAGCGATGCACGCGGCAAAGTGCTTAGCTCGCTGACCGGCGCAGGCGTTCCCCAGGATGACGCCCAGGTTTATGCGGAAGGCGTCCGGCGCGGCAGCGCCCTGGTCGTCGGCACCGTGGATGACAACAAAGCGGATCAAGCGGTCGCGATTTTGGACCGCAACAACACGATTGACATCGACAAGCTTGGCTCCCGCTACCGCGAAACCGGCTACAGCCGCTTTGACGAAACGCAGGCAGCCTACACCGAGCCGGACCTTTCGACTGAGCGGGACTTGAACAAGCAAATTACAATTCCCATCGTGGAAGAGCAGCTAGCGGTCGGCAAGCGCGAAGTGCAGCGCGGCGGGGCGCGGATCCACACGTTTGTCACCGAGCGGCCCGTGGAAGCTGATGTCACCCTGCGCGAAGAGCATGTGACGGTGAGCCGCCAGGCAGTCAACCGCCCAGCAACGGACGCCGACTTCCAAAGCAAAGACATTACCCTGACTGAAACAAGCGAAGAAGCCGTTGTCGGCAAAACGTCGCGCGTGGTGGAAGAAGTCGTCGTCGGCAAGACCGCCACCGAGCGCACTGAGACTGTGCATGACACGGTCCGCCGCA